>SEDB01000056.1 GCA_004210715.1 Pedobacter sp. | reverse complement strand
TGTTTGTTAATTTTTTCTTCCGGATTGACGCTGAAAAAGTACAGCACGATCAAAAAGAAATGCTCCAAAGGTTTCATTAAAATATAAACTGCGTTTGATGCTTTGGCAGTTGTAATTTTTCGAGAAAGTGGATAACCATATTTATCATAGAAATCTCTAATCACTTGGTGTAATCGTGGAGCATTTTCCTGTATCAATTCCTCGAAAGCATTCGCAATTAACAACTGCCTGTTTACTATAATTTCGTGTCCATGTCTTTTACCTAATCGCAGCGGCTTTACAATTTCTGGTGTTCCACAAACGGCAACAGTACATAAATAATGTCCTTCATGTCCTAAAAATGGTGGGTGCGTTTTTTGAGAAAATGTCCAGGTGGTGGTTTCGGTAAAAACTTTAGTTATGGAATTGGTATCCTGACCAAAAAGCATTAAAATGATCACCACCATCGCAAAAACGGGGAAGAGCATTAGGATGATAAATAATGGTTGCTGCTTCGTGTTGGCCAGCTTTTGGTTTAGCAGGTTTAAATATTTGTTGCGATAGTTTTTTTTATTGGCTACATCTGCTCCAGCGATAATCACTTTAGTTAAAACAGTGATACTGGTAACAATGTAAGTTATTGGCAAAAGCGCAAATAAAAATGTTTCGCCACTTTGTTCTGTATTGGTACTGGTTTGCATAATTACCGCAATGCTAATCGGAATACCGATCATTACGAAAACTATGCAAAGCGAAAATAGCAAAGGTGGCTGTAATCTGTCTTTATACCATAATTTGAATAAGCCGAAAACGGAAAGCCCGAAAAACACAATCAACGTTAGTAGATGCTTGGATGCAAAAGGCGTGTAACCACCATCTACAATGTCAATTGGCGTATAATGATCATCGCCATTAAATAACCAAACGAGACAGAATAAACATGCAGACAATGCAAATGCACTAATGAATAGAAACTCCCAAATTACTGTTGCAGGTTTTGTATTTTGCCTTAATATTTTATAAAACAAATAACCCATCACAGGGCATATAATTAATAAAAGAATGATAAATACTGTCATTTTTAATTCATCTTTGTTAATTTCATTTGATACAAATCCACATCAGAAATATTGTATTTTCCGGTAAGCTGTTTAACCTTTCCTGCATCCAAAATCATTTTGGTATTGTCCAAAACCTGAAAGTTTCCTGTTGTATTCGTGGTATCTGCTGGTCGATTTGGACCTTCAAAAGTGCTTCGGTATTCGCAAATCATATTTAGTTTAAACAGCGATTTTTCTGCCGAAAACCTCATATCTATCGTTCTTCTAATCATTCCTTCTGGAAGATTTTTTCCGCCATAAATGTAATTGTCGGTTAAAGCTTGAAATTCACTATAAAACGGGCTACACCTATCTGTTTTGCACCAATTTTCAAAACCATCTTTAACTAAATAAATGGTATCTGCATATTTGGTAAAACCTAATTTCCAATCGCTGTTTTTTAGCAAAGCTGATACATTGAACGTTTGATTAATTCTTCTTAAAAAAACGGTATCAATTTTATATGTCGCACCTTTTCTTCGTCCGCCACCCCATTTATGAAAAATGGAAATTGCATCGCTTTGGAAGTCCGTTTTTTCTACCATTTCCATAACCATCAAAGGCGGCGCTTCCATCGCAAACATTTCAGTCAAAAAGAATGCATTGTAACGTTGTTCATCTAGTCTAAATTTGCCGTTTTTATCTGTTAAAGCTTCGCCGACCTTACAATTGGCAATTGGATTTTTATCGTAATCTACTATCACACCAGTAATTTCTGGTCGCCTAAGCCGCGAAATGCAAGATTGAAAGCTTAAAACTATAAAGCAGAGTGATAAATAAATTAATATTCTAAATCTTCGCATAAACATTAAACTAGTTTTTCTTGTAATTATCTAGGTTTAATCCATTTGTTTTAAATACTAAACTTTCATCGTTTATGGTTATTTCTGCCATTTTCCCGTTAGTGATCGTGGTTAAATGATATTCTTTATTGTCAGTGGAAATAACAACCGCTTTTGCGCCAGCTTTTATATCTTGGTTTGGTTCGTAGTGTAATTTTTCAAGTGCCTTTTTTAGATTTTCAAGTTGTTTTTTGTTCAATAAAAATGTTCCATAATTATTATGGATTTCAGCTTTTTCTATCGCATCAATATCCAAAAAATCAGTGAGCATTTTATCTTCTGTAAATATTTGGTTTTGGGTGCATCCATAAAATAAAGCGATGGCTAGTATTAGAATTAATTTTTTCATCCTTATTCTTTATCGGTCAGTTCCAATTCATCTAAACTTGCTTTTGTTTCTTTAAGCGCTTTAATTTCATCATTTAACTTTTTAATCTCGCCATCGAAATAAGCGGCGTCTGCTTTTGGCCTTTCAATTATTCCATCTTTTTTGGTGGTAATTTTAATCGGGTAAGCTTTGATTACTAAATCGTGTGGCGAAAAATCGGTGATTGGATATTTCGCTGTTTTCCATAAGTAAGAATGCTGAACTGCATCGCTAAATAAGGGTTGGTGATAATCGTAGGTTTCGTTTGGCTTAATCGCATAATCATCATTAAAAGTTCCTCCGCTACCTTGAGCTGCTATTTTCTCGCCAGTTTTTTTTGAGAAAACCTCGATACTGAACATATATTCGCCAATTAAATCATCTTTCGAAGTATTGGTAAAAACTAAATCCAAATAGGGCTTTTTTTCATCAAAAAATTCATCCTCAGTGATAAAGGTTTTAGTTAACTTAAAAGCATCAATTTTTTTAATTATATCAACAACCTTTTGTTTATCTTTCTGTAAACTATCTATTTCTGTTGTTTTTTGAGCTATCTTTTCATCCCTGTCGGCCTTAAAAAAGTCTTCGGCATAACTGATGATTGCACTATAATTTTTGCCGTCAATCATTTCCATCGAAATTTTATCAAATGATTTTCCATCATATTTATCTGGAGCATTCCATTTATCTTTCATCGCTTTTACAACGATTATTCGCAAAGCCTTTTCCAGGTTTTCCTTTTCTGTCTTATCTAGTTTTTCTTCCATTTTGGCTTTGGAAGTTTTAAAAGCTTGTTCATCTTTACCAGAAAGGGTTGGTCCACAAGCCGAAAGCAGTAAAATGAAAATGGAAAGTATTGATGTTAAATAGGTGTTTTTCATTTTTAGGTGTTCATGTAATATTGAGAATTATTTAATCATCAATGTTTTATAGAGATTGTCACGTTGAGCGTAGTCGAAACGCTTTTGCATAAGTCTTCAACAGGCTCAGACTGACAAAGCGTGATTAATTTATTTCTTCTGAGCCTGACTATAAATCGCTTCGGTTACTTTCTCCCCATTGAGGTAATAATGCGTAAAAAGTACTGTTCCATCTGGCTTGTACATGTGCGCAATACCATGACGTTTGCCATTTAAAAACTCTGCATCCATATTTTTTTTACCCAATGCATAAGTGGTAGATAAACCATGCTGTAAGTCATCCTTATAGTTGGTTTCCGTCATGATTTGCCCATCGTTATAAACTTGATAGATGCCACTTCGCTTATCATTCTTATAGTTAACTTCGAGTGTTAATTTTCCATCTAAGCTATAATTCTTTGAAGTGCCATTTTTTAAATCGTTTTCATAATAAGTTTCAGTTAGCACTTGATCGCCAGAAAATGTTTGCGATAAACCATGTTTTTTATCTAACTTATAAAGTGATTTGTTCACCAGTTTACCATTGCTAAACATTTCACTGACGCCATTTTTTTTACCATCTTTATATTCCTGGCGCAACCAAACTTTACCTTCGTTATCGTAATTTTCCTTCAAACCATTACGAACGCCGTTTTTGTAATAAATTTTGCATTCCATTCTTCCGCCTTGCGAATACCAAAACGCTTCGCCAGTAATTATGCCTTTTTTAATGTTGTAAAGAGCAAAACCACCTTCATCAAACGGAATTTTGTATTTACCATTTAATAACTGGCTATTTAAACTGAGAACCAATTCGCTGCTATCGGAATTGTAGTTTTTCTGCAAGTGTTTCCATTTAATTTCTTCTGGCAACTGTGCATACAATAAATTAGCCGTCAAAATCAGGAGAGCGGTTAAAGTCAATCCAGAAATATTCTTTAGTTTTTTCATTACTGTAACTTATCTTTTTGTTCGTTCCATCTCTTCGCCAGAATCTCCAGCAGAGAATTATAATCTTTTCGCTCCTGCCCTTTTAAATTATCCTCAATTTTAAGGGCGATTATTGCCCAATCGGAGAATGAGATGCTTAATTGTGGGGCATTTCCAGTATCATTACTGGTAACCGCTGAACACACCAAGTTATATTGGTTTTTGTATTCACTTAAATGATTGTTAATTGCATCGCTACTAAATTTTGGAATTTCAATACCGGCTTTTGAGAAATAATCTGTACCATCACTTTTAGGCCCAGTTGAACAACTAAATTGGGCGATAACTAAAATGAAAAGAAAAAGTGTTTTTAATGCTTTCATGTTTGACCTTCGTTATATAAGCCAAACTAGATATTTTTAATGAACGATAATTTTCCTTTTATTATTTGCAAGGGTT
The DNA here is from genome assembly GCA_004210715.1 of Pedobacter sp. Taxonomy (GTDB): domain Bacteria; phylum Bacteroidota; class Bacteroidia; order Sphingobacteriales; family Sphingobacteriaceae; genus Pedobacter. The sequence continues at coordinate 10,481 of SEDB01000056.1, read as the reverse complement.
TGTTTATTATTCGTAGATTTTGGAACTATTTCTAAGCTATTGATCTTGTCGAATTGCCTTTGCATAAGAATAAATGACCAAACTTTCCTTTACACTATCCAGCAAACACTTTGCTTTTGAAAACTAATTTCTTTCCATTAATAACATGAAAAATGTATATCACATTATGTTCTCCTTCGCTTACCTGTTCCCCATTTTCATCAACAGCGTTGTTGGTATAACTTAAGTTTAATTGAAATATGGGTTCATCATCATCATCATAATTTGCGATCATCGTGAAGTTGAAATCATCTCCTTTAAATTCCGGTGTTTGCGCAAGTTTTTCTTCGTATAAATCTTTCGTTTTTATTTTCATAACTGATTTAACAAAATCAGCATCAAAAATACGATCAAAGTATTGATCAAAATCTTCTTCATAAAACAAATCGGGATTGGCATATTTTGCTGCTCTACTTTTACTTTCCTCTGCATTAAATGAAACTAAACTGCCCCAGCTCTTATCTCCAACAGGAAAGTTGAAGTATGTTTTAAGTTTTGTTTTATTTTTAGTGTAAACAGCCTGACGAAATTCTTTAAAGTCATCGATCCAATTAAAAGTTGCAACGCTTTCTGGTTCCGCTTTCGAAACTTCTACAGAATTCTGATCATTGGAATCATTTTTCTCTTCGTTTTTTTGAACCGACTTGTTTTTACAGCCGAAAACTGTAAATAACAGAATCAAAAGGAATATATTTTTCATATTTTGATGTTAGTTTTCTTTTAAAATTTGAGTTATTCTTTTATCGAGCTCCTCATCAACACTGTCAAAATCATCTTCAAAGCTTTCTCCAATGGGATAAACAGAATTATTTTTCGATATTTTATAGATGCTGTAATTATTTGTTCCCGACAAACCGTAACCAATAATTACATTGTGCTTTTTATTGTATTCTGGATTAACAATAGTTTCGAAATCTTTAATACGTATTATCCTTTTCGATTTAGGATCTATCAGGTATAAGTAGTAAAATGCATTTCCACCTCTCCCACCAGTTTCAGAAAAAATCATGATATCTTTGATATCATCCCCATTAAAATCTTTGTATTCTACGAATTCGCTTTTAATTTTAATGAATAAACTATCTTTTAAAAAGACTTGATCATTTTCAGCCTTATTCCTTCCAAAATAAAGAATTGCATTATCTGTAACTCCAAAGTATTCTTCCGGGCAGTTTTGGATTGCAACGACATAAGTGCTATCTAAAAATGGATAGTAATATTGCCAAATACAATTGAGATCGCATTGATTAAAAATTTTGCCATCACTTGTATTTTTCAAAGTATAATGCTCAGCTTTTATTACCTTTTTTCCTTTTTTAGGAAAAGTAGCTGCCCTTTCGGCTGAAGATTTTTTTGCAGTCGAGTGGCAGGCAGATAAACTTATTAAAAGGAAAAGCATTGTCAAATTTTTCATTTCAACTTATTTCATGGATTGATTTGTATTTTAGTTTTCAATTTCACTGCACGATATAACTCATTAACCTCAGAATTTGTTAAGGCAATGCAGCCATTGGTCCAATTAAACCACCTTTGAAATTTGTTAATAACACCTAAACCATTTCGTAAGCCGTGAATTTTGATGTCTCCACCAGGAGATTTACCGATTGATTTTGCATATTTAATGTCCTGCGCATTAGGGTAAGAAATGCCCAAGTTTTTGTGGTAGCCACTTTTATCATTTTTAGCATTGATGGAGTAAAGTCCTTCTGGTGTTTTCTCATCGCCTTCAAATACTTTATGGCCAAAGGGATTATCGCCCAACGAAACTTTATATGTTTTGAGCAATTTACCTTTTTGATAAGCAAACATTTTATACTGGGATTTGAAAACCACTAACGAATCTACCTGTGAATGTGCAGAAAGTTTAGTCTCAGGGGAAAAATTGTAAACCAACCCTGATATCAATATTAAAACCAAAAGCAGTAAAACTTTTTTCATCTTTTAATTCAAATCGTTAAATACTATTCTATAAAGCCATTTTTCTTTTGGTATTTCCAAAGTTCCTTGTTTTTATCAATGTAGTGCGTTGGCGTATCTATGTAATTTGTTTTAATACCCAACCCTCTATCCAGTTTTAGTTTTACACTATCTGGCAAGTCTTCAAAACGTTTTTTTATGTATTCGGCCTTTGATAATCGTTTTTCGTAGTAAGTTTCATCGCCTTGTGGTTCTTTCGAAATTAACTTTTGCTTCAAGATTAATTTTTCCAAAAAAACACCCCGCAACCATACCGCTACATTTCCATCATTTGCAATGCCCACCAAAAAAGTAAGACCTTTTACATCACCCGATGGGTTGTATAATTTTATTGCCTGTTTGCTTCGCAACGCGGATTTAAAAATTTGCTCAATTTTTTTCACTGGCAAATTCAAAGTATCGCTGTAAAATTTTTCATCCCTGTAAGAAACATATTGCAAAACCAGTTTTACGGGTAAACGCTCCCGATGATTGCTTTCAGCGAAATAATATTCTTCGCCCCATTTTGATGTGTAATTTTCTACAGCCTCATCTTTTATATAACCCAAATCGCCATCAGCTAAAATAAAATAAGAATTATGGATCGCTATTGGATAACTTTCCGGTGCGCAAATGCTCGAAAAATAATGATATCGCTCCCAACCTTTGTAACTAAAAATTTTAAAAACAACTGCCACAATCAATATTAAAGTGATGGCAATGTATAGTTTGTTGATAAAATTGAGTTTCATAATATTAATGCTGAAATGCCCTCGCCAAGCCTGCGGAGTACCATAATAAGCCTATTAATAGTAAGCTAATGATTAATGAAACGGCAAAAAGCCATTTGGCTATTCGGTAGCCTTTGCCGTGGTAACTGAATGCATAAAGGCCTAATAAAACTGTTGTACCAAACGATAAATAGCAATAATTTATGATACCCTGATCATTGGTGTTGTCTCCAATATTTGCAAAAACAAGTAGCAAAATTAAATTAACTACGATAAGCAAAATAGATAAGTTGCTGTTTTTTTGTTTGTTTAATTGCAATTCTTTATGTTCCATATCATAATATGATTACATTTTATTGCTTCTGACTAAGCTATCAAGTAAAACATTAAAGGTTTCTGTTTTGCCTCCGCAACCATTGTAAACTACTTTTCCTGCCGGATCAATTAGAATTTTTGCTGGGGTACAATAAACATTTTCGTTAACTTCCTCTTCTTTTTCTGGCCCTTGGGTATTGTCGATTTGTTTAAAATTGAATTTAGCTTCCGCTATGCTTTTCGTCATTTTTGCTGGATCATCAGAAAACCCATTTACAATTCCAATCATCGGAAACTGGCTACCATATTTTTGATGTGTTGCATTTAACTCAGCCACGAGATCATAACTTTCGGATTTTTTGAGATAGCTATTTTGATAAACGAATATAATCCAGTATTTACCCTTATTCTCTGAAGATTTGAAAAGACTTCCATCAACGGTTTTGGCCGAAAATTCTTTTGGCGTACTCCCCATTAATAAATCTACATCGGCTTTATTTGCTGCAATAATCTCCTTCATTTTCTCTTCTTTAGTTTTCTCCTGAGATTCGCCATTGCAACCAAATAAGGTAATTAACAGGAGGATTAACGTGATAAACTTCTTCATAAATAGAGCGTTTTGATTAACAGTCATAATTTTCATAATGCGTTCTTTCTAGATCATTTTCAATAATTTCTTTCTCCTTAACTGATAAAATTTGTTTTTCTAATATTACTTTCAACTGCGTTTTACCATCAGGACTAATCCATATCCCATTCAGATTTTTACCGCTTTTCTGCAATATCATAACGCCGGAAAAATAATACTCCGTTAAACAAAAATTCCCTTTCCCGTTGGTAGCGACCGACAATTCTATCCAGTTTTTTCCTTTTCCATATTGGTATATGCTTTCATATATTGGCAGCATTGAACCACCACACTGGTTACCCCGCTCTTTTAAATATAACCGGACTGATCTGTTGTTTACTGTACCGCTGTATAAAGTTGTGTTAATATCCTGAGCATTTGCAGCGGTAAAGGTTATTAAAGTAATAAATAAAGCAAGGATGATTTTCATATTTAGGATTTTTAACTGTTAATAACTATGTTCTACATAAAGGCTGATGAAAAATATAATCCCCAGAAACGATGCTACACTAATACTTATTAAACCATTGCTAACGCGTTGTTTTGAGAATAAAAACAAGCCCTCCAGAATCAAAAATATTCCCCAACCCAAAAGAAATATAACTGGAACAAATTTCCCCAGATTAACAGACATGCCATTGTTTCCACTTTGGCTCTTTGTAAATAAAGCCATTATAAAAAAGGATAAAGGAACCGCACCAATAATTAATCTAATAAAAAAACGTTTTGCCAACTCTCCTTTTTGATTCATCTATTAAAAATACACTTAATCAATTCATCTGTTTTAAAAGATTGATATTCGTTGAGACTTCTTCACTATTCGCATGCATTAATTTACTATTTGTTAACCAGGCGTAGTCTACACGGAACGTTTCTAAACTGCAAACAAATTCTTTAATTCATTTCAATTTGAATTAATTTTGAGGCATACTAACAAAACATTATGTCTAAAACAAAACTAACGATCAATAACAACGGATCGGTAAAAATTGAAGGCGATTTCGAAATTGTGGATAGAAACGGAAACGTTTATGGTTTACAGGGAAGAGAAGTGCTTTCTATTTGCCGTTGCGGTTTATCTAAAAACAAACCTTTTTGCGATGGTGCACATAACGGGCACTTTGAACATGAAGCAATCGCTTTTGATTTGCCTCCAAAAAAGGTATAAATCAAAACTGAATAATTTACAAGGCCTTGCAGAAATGCAGGGCTTTTATTTTAAGAAGGATTTTTAAAAAGTTGTCGCATTAGAAAATGCTACGATCAAAAACTAAATTAATGGTAAGGTAAAATAGAAAACAGTGCCATCACCCATTGCACTTTTTAGCCAAATTTCGCCATCATTTAGGCTAACAAATTCCTTGCATAGTACCAACCCCAAGCCCGTTCCGCTTTCAGCGGCCGTTCCTGGCTGAGAAAGGGTATTACCAATTCCTAATAACGCATCTTGATTCTCTTCCGGAATTCCTGTGCCTGTATCTTTTACAGAAATAATCGCCATAGCTTGATTGGAAGTAGCTTCAAGAAGTACCTGGTCTCCTTCGAAACTAAACTTAATTGCATTGATGATCAGGTTTCTTAAAACAGCAGCCACCATCTGACGATCAGCTGAAACAATAATGGAATCGGAAACATTCATTTCCAGCACTATGTTTTTGTTCAAGGCCAAAGGAAGACACACTTTTATTGCCTGATCAAAGATTTCTTTTAATATAATGGGCTCTTTGATGGGTTTAAGTAAACCAGTTTGCACCCTCGACCATTGCAGTAAGTTTTCTAAAAGCGCAAAGGTTTGTTTCGCTGTTTCATTCATGCGGGTAGCCATTTGGCCAATCCGCTTTCTATCCATCGATTCAGATCTGCTGGCAATTAACTCACTATATGATAATAGTGCAGTAAAAGGATTACGAAGATCATGGGCAATTACCGAAAACAATTTATCCTTGGTTTTATTTATCAATTGCAGCTCATGTTCAGTTTTACGCAGTACAGTAACATCATCGCAAATAACCAATATCGTATTTTCTATTCCTTCTCTATGATGTTCGGGAATGATGTGAGCAGAGAAAAAATGCACATTTCCATCTATATGCTGCTGAAAACTTCCTTGATACGGAAGCCCAGAATTCAGTACGAGCTTAAGTTTTGGGAATAGCCATTCTTCGAACTGTTCGATATTTTCTGGACCTAATAATTGGATGACGTGAGATTTGAAATCATCTCTATTGATCTTCAGCTTATTTGTATAGATACATTGAATGCTTTGATCGTAACGCAACACCAATCCAGGCAGGTTTTCGGCAAGGGTACGAAACTGCTCTTCACTTTCTTTAAGATTTTTAAAAAGATAGTCAGCAGGCTTGATGAAACCAATTTCTACGTTCGCTTTGTAAATCAGGAAAAATGAGATCAATTTTCCGTAATGACCAAGCTCATTGATGGGGCCAATATTGGAGGTGTAACTGGCAAAACAACATTCACTAAGAATGGCGCAAACGATGGAGCCAAACAATGGCGTAAACACATTAGAACTGAAATGTTTCCTGTTTTTTAACAGCAAGATCGCAGCAATGATGAGGATGGCAATGATGAGGTATTCGGTATAAATCTTAAATGGAGTTTGCCCCATGCCTTCAATAAAACAAACTGGAAATGTTTGCCAAACTAAAATCGATAGGACAAGAAATACACTAACCGTAAAATAAGCCAAAAAGATTAAATCGGTATGGAGCTTCTTTTTTTTATTGATGAGAAGAAACCCCATCAATAAAGTCAATGCTTCCATCAAACGGGTGGCTACCCAAAATTGATTAGCAGGGTAACCGGGAACCGGAAGCACATTCATTCCTTTAAAGCTCAAAGTATGTAACAGATCCAACCCAGCGATAAAAATATAGGATATACCAACAAAGTGAAGGTATTTATTATCCTGCATGTGCCTTGAGTTCCAGGCAACAATAAATACAATACGATGGAAAAGAGCGTTCGGGTATTTCGTTTGAGGTTGAGTAACAGATTCGGCAAGGGAATGAATTAAAGTTTATCCAAAGCTAAGATAATTTTATGACTCAATAAATCGATTAAGACAATCTCAGCTCACATTTTTTTTTCAAAAAACCAATAAAAATATTTTGGATATAGCTTTTAGCAACAGTTAGAACAGGCCTGCATCAACTTCATCAATAATGCCGTCAAATATGCTGCAGAATCTAAAGAAACTATAATAACCTATATAAATAATGCTTTGGCGAATCTGAGCGTTAAGGGTAATGGATCTCGAATCCCTGAAGAACAATTAAAATATTTGTTCTACCGTTATTTTAGAGTAGATGCCAAAAAACCACACACCGCAGGACTTGGTATCTCCTTATATATCTCTTTTGAGATTATTAGAAAACATGGTGGCGATTTTGGGGCAGATAGCAAACAAGGACTTGGAAACAATTTCTGCTTGAGCATTCCTACTGGGGCATTAAGTTTCATTTGACATTATCTTTTTCGCCCTTTCAAAAAAGCTCTTCCGCTGCAATTGTTCTTCAACTTCAATAATTGCTTTCATCAGGTTATTCTCTGTATCAGTCAATTCTGTTATGGCCGTGATGATTATTTCCCAAACAGGTTGCATTTTCTCCACTAATGCTTTCCCTTTATCAGATAATTGAAGTAACCTTTTTCGTTCGTCATTTTTATCTTTCTTTGACTGGATCAGTTTTTCCTTTTCCAGCTCTTTCAATAAAGTTATGGTAGAAGGATGTGTATAGCCGATCTCGGCAGACAATTCAACAACACTTAATAAACCTTTACGATGCAGCGCATAAATTACAGGAAACCACTTTGGTTCAAAAGCGATTCCATTTGCCTTGTAAACCATAAAGCCGTCCTTCCTGATTTTATCACTTAGGCGTTGTAAGCGAGTAGAAATCGCCAATATTCCCGATTCATCAATAACATTCATAGGTATTTTTTAAACATTTAGATGTAAATGGTAAAACCTGTTATCAGCCATCATTCTGGGGAAATAAGAAGGAAGCTCATCTACCTCCAAAAGATTAAAATTGTTTTTTTCGTAAAACCGATGTGCAGCCTTCAGCATATCTACGGTTCCCAGGTAGATATCATTTATTCCCTTTTTCACACAATAATCTAACAGAGTTTTCAATAACAACTGGGCAATGCCATACTCCTTTCCCCTGAACTCTTTTTTTACAAACATTTTCCGAAGTGCGCCGGAATTATTTCCGATATTCAGTAGCGCAATTGTTCCAATCAATTCATCACCTATTTTCATGCCCCAAAAATTGCCGCCATTTTGATGGTAATTTAATTCAATATCCAACAGGTCAGGTTGGCCGTCAATCGTAATTGGAACGTTGAATTCGATTTGTTGTATAGGCAAAATTAAGTCAATGATAGACCTAGAATCATCATTAGAAAGTGGAGCAATGGTCAAATTTATGGTGGACATATTTTCAAATTTAATTCACTCCCAAATATAGGTAGTTAACTACATAAATTGAAAATATATTTTTATTCCCATCTTTTCTGCCTTCATAAATTAAGAAATTAGCGGATTGTATTGATTTTCAACACTTCCATCAGCATAGAGATTTAAGATCGCATAACCAGGAGGCGTTTCCTGATAATAATATTTGCCTGCTGACTCCTTATCGCCTTCACCCCACCAAAAACCACTCAAAGAACCATTGCAAAAGTAGGATATGCCATTATAACTTACCTCATCTGCTAAGTGTTGGTGACCACTCAGGCAAACTTTTACTTTATCCTTATGTTGAAAAAAAAGCGACTTCAATTCTTTGTAATCTCCATGCTGGCCGCCACTCCAGGCACAAGTTGAAGAAAGGATTGGATAATGAGACATGATGAGAACTGGTGTATTGGCCGGTAATTTACCTAAATCATTTTTGAGCCAATCCATCTGAATAACATCCAACCTGGTGCCTTTCTGATTACCATCCAGAATAATGAAGTGCCAACCTTTTTGATCAAAGCTATATTAGCGGTGTGGCATTTTTAATCGTTTTGCTGCATAATCAAGTCCATACATCACATCCGATTCAGATGGTGCTTTCCACCAGGGATCATGATTTCCAATGCAACTATATACTTCTAAATCTGTATTGCTGATAAACTCATCCCAAACAGCCCATTGCTCGGTAACCATTTCTCGGGTAACATTTTCATACGATGCATCAAAAATAGCATCTCCCCCATTTAAAATAAAATCAACATTATTAGCGGATAAAGCTTTTTTTAAATATTGAGCCGCTCTTGCAGGTATGCTGTTGCCAGCTTCAATATGAACATCGGTAATGTGGGCAATTCTTAAAACCGGCTTTTGCTTCTCACCTTTATCTACATTAACTTTTGTAAGCATTCCTCCTATCCCAAGAGACAGTGAGTTCTGAATGAAACCTCTCCTTTTCATTATGATTTGAGTTTATTATTTTTTATTTGATCGTTGTACATGCCATAACCTGCAATAATTGCCCAGGCAAGGTTAACGAATGTTGCAGGATAGGATGCATCATAAAGTGTGCTCGCACTTAATAAAACACCTCCCAATATATTACAAAGATGGAAAGCAAAAGAAGTAGCTAACCAGCGTTTGCTAATAAGCAGAAAATAAGAAATCAGGAAAAGCAATGCACCAATCCATCCTATGGTATCAAAAATTAAATCTAAAGTGAATTGATGCATGGCTTATAAAATTATTTTTTATTAACGATCCAACGGTTTACCGTGTTGTGGGTTCCTTCAATGACAATTTTATAAATATCGGATTTAGGATATTGGCTTAAATCAATATCAAAACTACCTTTGTTTACGGGCACTTCTGCCAATAAAGTATAGACATCAGCTTTTCCCGTCTGTTTATAATTATTGGTATGCGCTAGCGATATTTTCACCTTACCACTATCTTCTCCGCTCAACCATCTTAAATTTACCTTATCATCTGTTCGTTTTGCCTCCACATTGTAAAGCGAAACTTTTCCCAGCAGACTTACCCCATCCAATTCACGTTTTTGATCATCTGAAAGCGAGATACCTAAATGAGTTGCCAGCGTTGGCAGAATATCAACAACACTGGCTTTTCCTTTTTGGGCATAAACATTTAAAGGATTGGCATCAGTTGCAATCCAGGAAGAACGTTCCCGATCAGACTGGCCACCATGACCACGACCGGTTTTGGGATCACGGCCATGATCAGTAGTCACTACAATGATCCAATCTTCATTAAACTGTTTTTCACGTTGCTTTACGGCCGCCCAAATTTGTCCAATTCGCTTATCAGCAGCGATAACGGCATCATTATACTGTTGGCTGTCGCCAAAAGCATGCCCCATATCATCCGTAAATTCTAAGTATACCCATGATAAGTCTGGCGCCTGCTCAAGAATGCAGCGAGCAGCTTCATCCGTTACTGCCTGATCTATTTTAGCCATAAACTGGCGGGCCTTATCATGTGGGTATTTAATCGTATCAAGTTCCAAACCGTCAAACTTATAATCTATTTTAATGTTACCAGTTTGTGCCAAACCATCGCCAACAAGTTTAGTCCGGTTATCTTCCCAACTGGAAAAAATACCAACTGTTTTATCAGGATATTGCGTTTTGAAGAATCTAAATATGGTTGGATAGTAATAGTTCGGAGCTTTAATGCTGTTATCAGGCACATTGTGTTTGTTAAACCATACTCCTGTAAGCACATTGTTGTAACCCGGCGCAGAAATGGTTGGCGTTTGATTATACCCCCCACGTTCTCCACCCTGGTATGCACTAATCAGCGTCCC
>SEDB01000372.1 GCA_004210715.1 Pedobacter sp. | reverse complement strand
CACATCCATCAAAAAGATTTTTACTTTGCTTATCCTGTTGGCCGTTGGCAGTAGCCTTCAGGCGCAGGAAAAACAAACTGCCGATACAACAATTCAGTATCTTAATAGACTGATCGCTTCTAAAGACTCCACAGATAAGGCATTACTTCGAACTAAACTAGCGGATTTATCGAATGGCAAAACTGAAAAATCGGTTTTAATGGCAGCTAATTACTATTATCAGTTAGGAAATTCAAAACAATCAGAACTGCTATATAAAGAAGTGATTTCCCGTTTCCCCTTGGGAACACAGGCAAGACAGGAAGCTTCAAAAGGTTTTCACGAATTAAAAACTGCTGCCGAGGCCGAAGTAGCCTATAAGGCCTGGATAAAAAAGTTTCCGCCAGAAAGTTATGAAAACACTAAAGTTGATGACCGACTAGCCTATGATTATGTTCGGGCAATGATAGCTGGAAAATTTGCGTCAGAGAAAAATGTGGCAAAGGCAAATTCCTATGCGAAAATGCTTGAGGTAGATTTCTGGAAAGGTAATGCATATTCAGGCTTAACAACTGCATTTTACAAAAATGGTGATTTGGCAAATGCTGAAATTTATGCTAAAATGGCTATGGATAACGCATTTTCTTATATTGATGGAAAAAAGGGGGATCAAAACTGGGCCAAATTTTCTGCCTCAGGCTATCCTGGCTTAACAAGTACTTACGCTAATATCCTGTATGAAAGAAAAAAATACGACGAGGCATTGAAGTATTCTGAAATGGCCTATCAAAAAAGCACATCACTCAACCCTTCTTTAAATTACCGTTATGCCCAGATTTTAATGGGGTTAAACAGAAACCAGGAAGCTTATGATAAACTGGAGGAAGTGGTAAAAGCCGGAAAGGCAAACCCTAACATGGCGGAGGATTTTAAGAAACTATACATCAAATTAAAAGGGAGCGATGCTGGATTTGATGAATATGCATCAGCAATAAGAAAAAGCTACCTGGAGGTTTTAAGTAAAAAGCTGACAAAAGATATGGTAAAAGAAACTGCATCAGGCTTTACTTTAACTGATCTTGGTGGCAAACAGGTTTCCCTATCAGACTACAAAGGCAAAATCGTAATTTTAGATTTCTGGGCTACCTGGTGCGGTCCCTGCAAAGCTTCATTCCCGGCGATGCAAATGGCTGTAAACAAATACAAGGATGATGAAAACGTTAAATTTCTTTTCATTCATACCTGGGAGCGTTCTGCTACTCCAACACAGGATGCAACTGAATACATCAACAGCATGAAATATAACTTTGAAGTTTTAATGGACAATAAAGATCCACAAAGCAAAATCAATAAAGTAGTAAGCAGTTATAAAGTAAATGGTATTCCAGCAAAATTTGTGATCGATGGTGCGGGCAACGTAAGATTTAAACTGACAGGTTTTGATGGCAGTAATGAAGCTGCAGTAGATGAATTGACCATGATGATCGATATTGCGAAAACTAAATCATAATACTTTAAATATCTTAACCGAAAATGGTTTTGATAACAAGTTAATTTAAATACTGAGCCCTTTTAGCTAAAAGTGATTATCAATCATCTTTAGTTAAAAGGGCTCGGTTTTCATTTCAAAAAAATAAAAACATGTCATTCAGGCGCATAGCGGTTCACGTTAGTTTAAAACAAAGATCAGTTCTCCACCTTTGATCAACTCATTGTGTGTAATCTGATAATTTTTTACCATTCTGCCGTTAAAGGTGATGCTTTTGGTCAAAATTCCGTTTTGCCCATTCGATATTTTTTTAATCTTTAGTCTTTTTCCGTTTTCAAAAGTAATGGTTGTTTCAGCCAAAGCCGGAGTAGTCAGTTGATAATTTCCTGAAACAGGATCTACAGGATAAAATCCCAACGAGGCAAAAACATACCATGCCGACATTTGCCCGGCATCATCATTACCACTCAATCCACCAGCACCTTCATCATATTCTTCTTCCAGAATTCTCGCTACCTGCTTCTGGGTTTTCCATGGCGAAGAAGTAAAATTATACAAAAACGGAATTTGATGTCCTGGCTCATTGCCATGCCAATATTCCTTTTTTTCAAATAAAGAATCTAGCTCATTTTCAAGTTTTTTTGCTCCTCCCATCAATTTGATAAGCCCTTTCATATCGTGTGGAGCATAAAAAGTATATTGTCTTGGGGTTCCTTCAGTAATATACGGCTCACGATGATCTGCAAGAAAAGGCCCAAACCAACTGCCATCTTTAAAACGTCCACGCACCATTCCAACCCGCTTATCAAATACATTTTTGTAATTTGCTGATCTTTTTTTAAGTAAACGGTAATCACTTTCATTACCTAAATCCTTTGCAATAATACTCAAGGCATAATCATCATAAGCGTATTCGAGTGTTCTGCTTACCTGTTCTCTCTTATGAAAAGCATCAGGAATACTATCTTCCATGGGTATGTAACCATATTTCAGGTAACTGTTAATTCCACGTCTTCCCTTTCCATTAAGATAATCTGATGAATCAGGCATCTCAAAGGCATTTTTCCGCATCA
>SEDB01000371.1 GCA_004210715.1 Pedobacter sp. | reverse complement strand
GATGTGGTCAGCGGCAACCAGATAGGTAAAAGCAAGTTTATAAGAAAGTGATAACAGTATAAGATGAGAAGTACATTTTCCAGATTTTTGATGATGGTTTGCGTGGTGGGCATGCTTACCTTAATTTCAGCTACTGCAGCAAGTGCGCAAATCATATGCGATAATCCCTCTGATCCTTTTGATTGCTACGATCCGGATGACTATCCGATAGATGATCATATTTATTATCTTATTGGGGTAATTGGATTTGTAGCCTTTGTGAGGATTAAGTGGATAAACAAAACTTTTGTAAATGCAAATGGTCCAGCTTGAAATATGCTAGGCCATTGAGAGTCTCATAGATTACTTTATCGATCTGCGTTTTATTTGTGTGGCCGGGTTTCCCTGGTAAATGCCAAATGCCTCTAGATCTTCTGTCGCAGTACTTCCAAATGCAAGAACTGCATGTGAATATGCTGTTACCCCTGGTGCAATATTTGATCTTGCGCCTACCCAAACACCGTTTTCAATACATATAGGTTTTGTGAAAAGATCAAATTTCTTACTAGCGAAATTGTGATTTCCGGTCATCAACATAGCTTGCTGAGATATGCAGCAATTATTCCCAATATGTACCCAATCAAGATTTTCAATATAGCAATCAGCAAGCCAACTGAAGTCTCCGACTTTCAATTTCCAAGGATATTTAATGTGGATTCCTGGCTTAATTCTAACTTGCTTACCAATTTGTGCCCCAAACAATCTTAAGATAATAACGAGCACTGAACTTAGCGGGATTAATTTAGATTTAAATAAGCACACATCTGAGAAGTACCACAGAAATTGTTTCAACCATGATGCGCCGACCTTGAATTCTCCGGTATCAAAATTTTTTTCTAATCTTACTTCCAATAATGTGGATTTAATGTGAACTTATGAGTTATGTAATTCCCTATTCGAATTTCTTTTGATCCAAAAATACAGTAGAAAGAATATACATATGTATACAAAAATGTTAAATACCTCATGGTGATATTTAAAATTTTGACGTTGTGACGTGAAAAAACTCATCAAAACTCCAAGAATTGAGATCCTTAAAACATTTAGAATATATATCCAGAGTAGTCCGAGTATGAAAATTTTAATTTTGGAGATCGCCTTTGCCGGGTATGCCAGCACAAATGCCAGCAAAAAACTCATTACTCCAAGTCCTAGACATGAATAATTAATTCTCATGTAAGGTCCATCAACAATCAGTATGTCACTATTATTGTGAATCGGGTAAAATCCGAATACTTTAATAATTGACACGGATGGTAAAATAATTGCCGTTCTCAACCATTGTATGTAATTAAAATTTTCGGCAAACCATGGCATATAATATTTTCCATCATAGCTTGTTACACTATTCATGAAGAGATTCGCCTGACTAAATATCAGATAAAAAAATAATAGGCTAACTACAAATTTTAGTGCCTGTTTATCTTTGGACTTTAGAAAACGAGTTTTATCTTCAATCATTGTTTTTTCTGAGGTTCATTATCTTTTCGTCAATAAGCTTCCTAAACCATAGCCCTTGCAAATAGTGAAATCTTCTTGCTGGTTTACTATCAAAGATACCAAATTTAAAAATCATTCTGTATCCATAATATAGATAGGGTCTCATTCCTAGGGGTAATTTCCACCATAAACGTTTGAGCCAGGCCTTTTTTTCATCCGGATTTCCCAAAAGCTTAGGTTTGATGGTTTGAATTCTGAAATTTTTACTTCGCTCAAACTCTTCTCGCGCAACTAAATCGCTATATCGCTCATGTTTGGCAAACCAAAAGTTAATATCGTTCTCCTTCAGGTTTTCTTCGATAATATATCCTCTTTTCCATATCGATGTCCTCCCAGTAACGATAAATCGGTGGTCCATGTTTTCATTCAGATCAGAATAGCCGATTTCAGTTCGAAACATTTTAAGCAGGTAAACAGGGTAATAACCTCCATATTTAATCCAATGGCCTTGAAAGTAATTTCTACGATTAAAATAAATGCCGTTGATATTTTGATAAAGCCTATCATTAAAACTTTCGAGCATGTCATAAAGCTCGGAAGTCACAACTTGATCGGCATCCAGACCTATCGTCCATGGGGTGTTGATTTTGAATGCTTTAAGTGCAAAATCCCATTGTCGCGGATGATTAATAAATTCGTTAACCTTTACTTCTGCACCGAATTCCCTTGCAATTTCGGTAGTCTGATCGACGCTTCCGCTATCTAAAATATTAACCTGTGCATTTAGCCCATGAATGGATGCCAAAAGACGAGGTAAATGAATCTCTTCGTTAAAAGTTAATATAATGAAGGTAAAGTTCTTATTCATTGTTTTACTATAATCCAGGTCTTTCTGTATACAGTACTAGGCACATTGTTAACCTAAGATTCCATCGTAGAGTTTCAAATATTTCCTTACCAAGACTTGATCGCTGAAATCGGTCCTAACAACAGTCGAAGCAGAATTTCTTATGATTTCTCTTTTATTTGAATCCAGATAACTTGCATTCAGTTGATTTAGTGT
>SEDB01000370.1 GCA_004210715.1 Pedobacter sp. | reverse complement strand
TTGTAATCAGTAAGTTAATCTGCACAGAAATCGGCAAATAAGAATACACCAAAAACGGCAACAAGAGTGCACAAAAAAACGGCGGGATAATTAAACCCCACCGTTTAATACGACCTTCATCGGCTTACGACAACTGATGAATATGAACGCATTCTTGAACAAATTTATGATGTATTATGAAATTAAGCGAATGTCCCTTGCCGGACGTTCTGTTTCAAAGATCAGCAAGGCGCTGAACTGTAACCGCAGAACGGTAAAAAAGTACCTTGAGATGGATGACGGTGAGTTTGACGCATTCGTCAGGACTCAGAGTTGCCGTCAGAAAATACTTCTGCCATATGAAACCTTTGTATTTGATCGCCTGGTCTCTTTCCGTGATACCTCCTCTGCCCAGATTCATGATCTTCTCAAAGAGAAGCATGATGAATTCCCAAAGGTAAACCAGAAAACGATCTACAATTTCGTCAAGTGGATACGTTGTAAATACAACCTCCCGTTCGAACCTGCCATCAGGGATTATTCTGCTGTCGATGAAACTCCTTTTGGCCTTCAGGCCCAGGTGGACTTCGGTGAATATAATATCCGGTCAAGCAACGGTAAACGGGTCAAAGTTTACTTTTTTACCCTGGTCCTTTCCAGATCGAGGTACAAGTACGTAAACTTCAGCGCAAAGCCTTATACTACCAGAACTGCCATTGAGGCTCATGAACTTGCCTTTAGCTTTATCAAAGGCATTCCTACGGAAGTTGTTTACGATCAGGACAAGGTCTTTATCAGCAATGAAAACAGTGGCGATATTATTCTGACTACGCAGTTTAAGAAGTATGTAAGGGATCGGCACTTTCAGTACCATTTCTGTCGAAAGTCCGATCCGGAGAGTAAGGGGAAGATTGAAAATGTTGTCAAATATGTGAAGCAAAACTTTCTCTATAACCGCACCTTTCATGATCTGGCCACACTCAATACTGACGCGGTAAGCTGGCTGGCCAGAACGGCAAACAAGCTTGAGCATGGATCCACCAAAAGGCCTCCTGTTGATGAGTGGATCATTGAACAGCCTTTATTGACTCCCTACCATCCGGTAATGATACCTGATCTCCCCATTTTATTATATACGGTAAGGAAGGACAATACCATTTCATGGAAGAGCAACTTTTATTCCCTTCCCCTGGGAACCTATACCGGAAGGGGAACCTCCGTATCTGCACAAAATCAGGAAAATGAACTGGTACTGTTTGATAAGAACAACAAAGAACTGTGCCGCCACCATATACCCATTGGCACTGGAAAAAAAGTCTTGAAGGCGGCCCATAAAAGGGATGCCAGTATCGCAACCGATGAACTTATCTCCCAGCTGCACAACTATTCCTGTGAAGGGGAAAGTCTGGATAAGTTTATAGAATCGATCAAGAGGGACAAGCCGCGCTATCTCAGGGATCAGTTGCTTCTTCTGCTAAAATTGATCAAGGATATTGATACAGGAACTATCAACCGAGTACTTGATTTCTGCAATCAAAAAGGAATAAACAGTGTAAATGATCTTAGCAAGATCCTTGGGACGTTCCAAAAAGCGCCGATGGATGAAAATATACAAACCTCTGCGATCAATCCACTGAGCGATGAGCCATCCATAATGGCTCTTATTCAGCCGCTTACCAGCAACATCAGTGATTACAACTCAATAATGAACCCAATAATCAATTAGGAATGAACCAGAACGAACAGATTGACCAGTATTGCCGACGTTACAAGATAATGGGAATGGCATCGACCATTGATGAAACAGTGAAACAGGCTGAAGCCTCTCATATCAGCTATACAAGCTTTTTGATGAGGCTTTTTGAAAAAGAGGCTGAACACAGGGACAGGCAGGCGAGAGAAAGGCAGCTAAAGACTGCGAACCTGCCATTGAAATCCTGCCTGAACGATTATGAGGAAAGAAGTGAAAGTGGTCTTACCAGTCAAAAGATGAATACCCTCCGGGAACTGGGATGGATGGAGCAGCTTTTTAACATCATGTTGATGGGCCCCTCGGGGACCGGAAAATCATTTCTCGCAGCAGGACTCTGTGCTGATGCAATTGAAAAAGGCTACAGGGCTTACTTCAGAACGATGGAGGATATCATGACAATGTTGAGAATGAAGGAGTTCAGTAGAGCGGCTATGGCAGAGTACAAGCGTATGGCAAGGGCAAACCTTATTGTTATAGATGACATTATGCTCTTCCCGGTAGAAAAGGCACAGGCAGTGAATCTTTTTAACTTCGTAAATCAACTTTATGAAAACACTTCATTTATTATCACCACCAACAAAATGCCTGCTGACTGGGCCAAAATGCTGGATGATGAGGTGCTGGCCACAGCTTTGCTGGATAGGCTTTTATTCCGGTGCGAGGTAATCAGTCTTGCCGGAAAATCTTACAGAATGGAAAATAGGAAAACAATATTTGCAAGTTAGAATCAGAAGTTTAGCTTTGTAAAACTGTGTACTCTTGTTGCCGTTTTCTGTGCACTCTTAATTGCCAATTCTTGTGCAGTGTTATTTCCCGATTACA
>SEDB01000369.1 GCA_004210715.1 Pedobacter sp. | reverse complement strand
TCGAGAGATTTGTGGAGTAGCATAGAAAGTGAAATTGAACCAAAGAAAAAAAGGATTATTCCGATTTATTGGTTAGCTGCAGCGGCGGTATTATTAATTGCTACGGTTGGAATTCTAGTTTACCAACAGCAAGAGGTTCAGCCTAAACAATATGCTAACAATGTTACGCCGAAAGTTGAAACACCTATTGTTGAAACGCAACCTGTTCAAGATTCGACAAAGGTTGTCGAAGTGCCAGTAGAGAAAGTTGAACAAGTTTTACCAACTACTTTGAAACCTGAAGAGGCGGTTGCAAAAACTGTGGTTAAAGAAACGACTAAACCCGTAGAGAATAAGAAAATAATTACGGCTCCTGAAATGCAAAAACCGGAAATGATGATTGCCCAGGTAGAGAAACCTAAAGAAGACATCAAAGCGAAAATTGAAGATGCCGTTTCAAGAGTGAATCAAGAGACTGTAATTGCCTCTACCGTTACGAGTATTAAAACTGATGAGGTAATGGGTGAGGATAATCAAGCAGCTGATAATAAAGGTATCCGAAATGTTGGCGATGTAGTAAACCTGATTGTAAATAAAGTTGATAAAAGAAAAGATAAGTTTATCCAGTTTCGTACAGATGATGATGATTCTTCAATCTCCTCTATCAACATTGGCCCGTTTAAGTTCGGCAAAAAGAAAAAATAATAAGGATTGATTAAGATTTAAGGATTTCAAGATTAATACTGTAATTCTCTCATTCAATTATTCTCTCATTCAATAATTCAAAAAAACACATACAAATATGAAACGTCTAATTATTATGGCACTAATGGTAAGCGGACTTGCCGGTGCTTTTGCACAACAAGATTCAATAAAAAGAGAAACCAAAACTGTTATCATGGTGGATCGTTCTGAAAAGCTTTTTTCCAAAAACGATACTGTCTTAAAGAAAAAATCTAAATACACTTTAAATATTGGCGGAGGAACTTTAATCTCAAAAAATGACTCTACTGAAAATCCTAGAAAAGGTCGGTTTATTGGTGGTGTAACTTTTACCCGAATTGACTTAGGTTTTTCCAGATTAATTGATAACGGAAGTTTCAAGCTATCTCCAAATAACGAGTTTTTAGATTACAGAGGTGGTAAAACCAGTACGTTTTCTTTCGATGTTTTGCAATTCGGCTATCGCTTCAACTCAAACTTTAAATTATATGTTGCTGGAGGTTTCGATTGGACTTTGATTAGATTGAGGGATAATGTTACCATTCAAAAGAACTTACCAACTTTAACAGCGCTACCTGAAAATGTAGATTTTTCCAAAAATCGTTTCTCAAGCAGTTATGTTCACATTCCTTTAAATTTTGAGTTCCGTACCAATGAAACTAAAAAAGGAAAAAGATTCTATTTTATTTTAGGTCCTGAAGTGAGTTTCTTATTGGGTGGAAAGGTAAAACAGATTAGTGATGAATTTGGCAAGCAAAAACAATACGACAACTACCACTTTCAATCCGTTCGTTACGGCGGTTCATTCAGATTTGGTTACGGTGGATTAGGTTTATTCACTAAATACTATTTCAATGATATGTTTGATACAGCAGCTCAAGCCGGCCTAAAAAACATGAGTTTTGGGATAACCTTTGGCTTAAACTAAAATATAACAACACACAAATAAGTTAAATCCTGTTTCGGTTAGGCGAAACAGGATTTTTTTGTATAGAAGAATTTCGCTTTAAGCTTTAGTCTTTCTGCTTTAAGCTTTATCTTTACCCTGTGAGCGATAATATAATCAGCGTTAAAAATTTAACCAAGCAGTATCAGTCTGAGCAAGCAGGAGGAATTAAAAATATTACTTTCGATATTAGCAGAGGTGATGTGGTGGCCATTATCGGCGAAAGCGGAAGTGGAAAATCGACGTTATTAAAATCTATTTTCGGTTTGTTAAAAACTGACGAAGGAGATGTCTTTTTTGAAGATAAGCGTGTTTTAGGTCCGGATGAACAATTAATTCCAGGGCATAAACAGATGAAAATGGTTACACAAGATTTTTCATTGAATATTTATGCTAAGGTTTACGATAACATTGCTTCACAATTATCAAACACAGATTTAAAAACCAAGGCCGAAAAAACTTTGGCCATCATGGAACATCTTCGGATTCTTCCACTACAAAATAAAAAAATTATAGAGCTAAGCGGCGGCGAACAACAACGTGTAGCGATTGCCAAAGCGATGGTTGCAGATACAAAAGTTTTATTACTTGATGAACCTTTCAGTCAGGTTGATGCTTTGCTTAAAAATCAATTAAGAGCGGATATTAAGCGTGTTGCAGCAGAAACTGGGTTTTTTATCCCGAATGGGCAGAAATTAACAGCAACTGGAGTAGCAGACGTTTTGAAGTAAAAGACGTTTATTACAAAGGTTTTTACGATGAATTGCTTTTAGAAAGAAACGGCGTGACTGTTAGGGCGCTGCAATTGAATAGGGGAGAACATAAAAAAAACGACCACGTTCAGTTGAACATTAGTCGTTTTTTAGAGTTTTAAGTTGATTTATTGGTAAGATTCCAATAGTACAACCTTAACTTTAGTCACTGTACTCGGGCGGTCTGGAAATGGCTCCTGAAAGTCAGATGACTGAATATCAATATCTATTCTACCCTCGCTAACTGTGTAGCTGTAAGCTTGTGTGTCGTAGGTAAAAGGAAGTTGTTCATATACGCCATTATTTCCTCTGGATACATAAACCAAAATACCATCATCTTCTAAAGTGCGTAAATCAATTCTACTGTCTATTAAAGCTGCAGAGATTGTAAATCGATTTGTGCTAGATTGCCAATCATTTGGATTTATATACTTAATAATGGTTAAATTGTTGGGACTGATTAGTGTTTCTTTTTTGCAGGATGCCAAACCTAGTGTGACAATGCAAAGCATTAGGATAGTAATTTTTTTCATGTGATTAGTTTTTATTTGTGTGTGTACTTTGCATAATACAAAACAACTGCCAAAAATTCT
>SEDB01000368.1 GCA_004210715.1 Pedobacter sp. | reverse complement strand
ATATAATTACAAACAAAAAAAGTATAACTTAGTTAATTCATTTATACACTATTTTTTACAATAACAAGGATTAAAAAATGGATATCAAACAAATACAGGAACTGATCAAATTTGTTTCTCGTTCTGGAGTAAACGAAGTTGCTATTGAGCAAGAAGACTTTAAGATTACGATTAAAACGAACCAGGCGCCAACAGTTGTGCATGCTACTGTACCACAAGCACCGCTTGTACAGGCTGCTGCACCAGTTGCTACAGCTCCTACTGCCCCGGTTGCGGCAACACCTGCTGTGCCAGTTGCAGAAGATACATCTAAATACATAACCATTAAATCTCCAATGATTGGTACATTCTACCGTTCAGCTAGTCCGGATAAACCAATGTTTGTTAACGTTGGTGATGAGATTGGTACTGGTAAAGTGGTTTGTATTATCGAGGCAATGAAACTTTTCAATGAAATTGAAAGTGAAATTTCAGGTCGTATCGTTAAAATCTTGGTAGATAATGCATCACCAGTAGAGTACGATCAGCCATTGTTTTTAGTAGAACCTATCTAATTAGCTAATTAACTAATTAGCCAATTAGCTAATTTAAAATATATGTTTAAAAAAATACTTATTGCCAACAGGGGAGAAATCGCTTTGCGTATTATCCGTACCTGTAAGGAAATGGGCATCAAAACGGTTGCTGTTTACTCTACCGCCGATCGCGAAAGTTTACACGTACGTTTTGCTGATGAGGCTGTTTGTATTGGTCCTCCGCCAAGTAAAGATTCTTATTTAAATATTCCAAATATCATTTCAGCAGCCGAATTAACGAATGCTGATGCCATACACCCAGGTTATGGTTTCTTATCAGAAAACGCTAAGTTTTCTAATATCTGTCGGGAGTACGGTATCAAGTTTATTGGTGCAACACCTGAGCAGATCAATGGCATGGGCGATAAAGCTTCAGCTAAAGAAACCATGAAAATTGCAGGTGTACCTACCATCCCAGGTTCAGAAGGATTGCTTACCAGCGTAAAAGAAGGTATTGCAATTGCGAATGAAATGGGCTATCCGGTTATCCTTAAAGCTACTGCTGGTGGTGGTGGTCGTGGTATGCGTGTAGTTTGGAAAGATGAAGATTTTGAAAATGCATGGGATAGTGCTCGTCAGGAATCTGGTGCAGCTTTCGGTAACGATGGTTTGTATTTAGAGAAATATATCGAAGATCCACGTCACATTGAAATCCAGATTATTGGTGATCAGTTTGGTATGGCTTGTCACTTATCTGAGCGTGATTGCTCCATTCAACGTCGCCACCAGAAATTAGTAGAAGAATCTCCATCACCATTTATGACGGAAGAACTTCGTGTAAGAATGGGAGAGGCTGCTATTAAAGGAGCACAAGCTGTAAATTATGAAGGCGCTGGTACAATCGAGTTTTTGGTTGATAAACACCGCAATTTCTACTTTATGGAAATGAATACGCGTATTCAGGTAGAGCATCCGGTTACGGAGGAGGTAATTAACTTCGATTTAATTAAAGAGCAAATTAAAGTTGCTGCTGGAATTCCAATTTCTGGTAAAAACTATTTCCCTGATATGCATGCGATTGAATGTCGTATCAATGCAGAAGATCCTGCGAATAATTTCCGCCCATCTCCAGGGAAGATCACAAATTTCCACTCTCCGGGTGGTCATGGTGTTCGTGTAGATACACATGTTTATGCTGGCTATTCTATTCCATCAAATTACGATTCAATGATTGCAAAGTTAATTTGTGTGGCGCAAACCCGCGAAGAAGCCATTTGCACCATGGAGCGTGCTCTAGGTGAATTTGTAATCGAAGGTGTTAAAACTACCATTCCATTCCATTTACAATTAATGAAAGATCCGAATTTTAGAGCGGGTAATTTTACTACCAAGTTTATGGAAACATTTGAATTTGTAGATTCAGAATAATCATATCTAAATATTTTAAAGAAAGCCAGGTCCTCAAAAACCTGGCTTTTTTGTTTTCTGACTGATAAAAGAATTAAAAGTATTTTTTTATTTGAAAATAATTTAAATTAATAACTTAACCTTGTAGCGTTTAGCCCATTACGCTCGTTTCTACATTAAACCCTCAAGCAATGAAAAAAAATCTACTTAACGCGTTACTGCTTCTTTTTGTTGCAGTTTTGCTTACACAATGCAAGAAAGATGAATATGAAGTCATCCAGATTACAAAAATGATTAGTGTTGATCAGATGAGAGCTTTACCAGTGGGTATTACTAAAGCGACTGAAGCAAAGAAGACTGGTAAAATTTACATTTACAATGATTATCTTTTCATCAACGAACCAAATGAAGGTATTCATATTTATAACAATGTAAATCCAAGTGCTCCGGTAAATATTGCTTTTGTACAGATTCCGGGCAATGTAGATCTTGCTATTCACAACAACATTCTTTATGCTGATAGCTTTATTGATTTGCTTGCTTTTGATATCTCAAATATGAACAGCATTAAACAAGTTAAAAGGGTAAATGATGTTTTTAAGCAGGTTTATTCTGCTGGTGTTCAAAAATATCTATACTA
>SEDB01000367.1 GCA_004210715.1 Pedobacter sp. | reverse complement strand
TGTTCAACAACTTCTTTTGCTACCTGAACCGGTGTTTCTCCGATATGCCCCTGCTTTTTCCATTCCTTTTCAGCATACTCGATAATCATCTCACCTTCAGGCGCTTCCGATTCATACATTAAAGTAAATAAACCATAACGGAAAGGATTGATCAACTGCGTCATCAACATACCCAAGGTAAGTGTTTGGCGGTTACCATCGGTAATTCCGTACCTGCGCAAAAGTTTTGGCGAAATTTCCCCTGATTCTTCATATGCATTTAGAATCGATTTTCCATCCGCTAAGCTAGAGCCATATTTATTAGCAAGTTGCTTGCCCCAGTAGTTAATTTCTTGTGAGCGGTCTCTTTCCGATTTCCAGGCATAACGGGCCCACTCTTTGTACCAGATCCAGTCACGATCTACCTCTAAAATTCTTCCTTTCACATCATCGGCAGCATAAGGCCAATCCCAATAACTGTGTTGCGGATACAAATGCAAACCTTTGGCATTGTAAATCTTATTCATCGCCTGCACTGATTTCTGAATAAAATCAGCAGAGCCATATCTGAAAGGCTCTAAATTCGCGAGAATGTGAACATTAGAAATATTTACAGTGCCAATGGCAGCAAGTTTTCTATTCAGATCGGCCCAGGCGCCACGCGGTCCGTAAGTGGTGAGTGCCTCTCCGTTAAATTTATTTTCGGTGTAAAGATTTTTGTAAAATGGCAAAGCAGCTTTCATAACGGCTGGCGCATCGGTATCATGAGCACGTAAAACGATTGGTGGCTCTTCTTTAATTCCTGCAGCTTTCAAACCATCTTTCACACCCGGAATAATGGTTTTAGTGAACCAGTCAATATCATCCTGACCAACACCTTCCATCGCTTCACCTAAAGCAACCATTAAACCCACGTTTGGATATTTCGCCACAAAAGCAGCGATTGATTTCTGTGTATAATCCGCAATTAGTGGAATAATCGGGCGATTGCGATCTTGTGTTTTTAATCCATGTTTATCGGCAAAAGGTTTCGGGATGATGATATTGTAAAACATCTGAATCACCCAGATGCCACGTTTATCGGCCTCTTTAGTCAGGAAACGAAAAATCTCCTCATTCTTTTTCAAGGTTGCATCATCAACCTCAACTGCATAAGGATATTCTTTAAGCCTTAGCAAAGAAGAAAACGGATGGCCGTTCCACAAATAAAGTGAGTTGTAACGGTTATCAACCATCATATCCAGATACTTTATCCACAGCTTTTTATCGTATAACCATGGGAAAGATTCTTCGGTATAGGGGTATTCATAAACATCGTGACCGGGAAGGTAATCGGGTTTCTGCAAGCCAATACAAGTACCACGCAATACCATTTCAGGATGATCGGTTACCGCTAGTTTAGCTGGCAGACTGTTACTTTCAGCAATTCTGTCGATTAAATCAAGGCAGCCATATAAAGTACCAGAATGATCTGCACCAATTAAATAGAAGTTACCATTAGTATCAGTTGATATGGAAAATCCCTCTTTCCCTGCAGTTAATGCCTTACTTTTAACATCCTTAGGAATTTGTGCTGACAAAACTTTATCATCAGCCGCAGCAACAACAATTCCATTTTTGCCTTGAGGCAGCTTTTGTTTATAATCTACTACAGTTAACTTTATGGTATATCCGTTTTTTTGCAGTTCCTCCATCAAACGCTTTGCTCCAAACAATACCCGTTGTCCGCTTTGCGATGAAACATAAATGGTTTTAGATAATGGTGCAGATTCTGCCGACTGGACAATTGTTTGATTAATAAAAAAAAGGAAAATAAAAATCAGAAAATTTCTCATTCAATTTGGTGATTGTAGAAACCTTTCAAAATGTGGTTTCTGATGATATTTGGTTAAATTGTTTATTTAAATATAAATAAATTATTCAAATATAAGTAATATAGCGCTTTGATTTTGTAATATTTCTGCAAGGTAAACCTTAAAAGAAGCCAATCAGTTATGTTATGATAAGATAAAGCAATGTTTAGACAAAAATCGAAAGTTTTTAATCAAGATTATCTGCTTAATTTGTATGTTGATAAATTTTAATAGCTAAGCAAGCTATAGATTATGTTTTAATCATCAACCTATTTTAACCAAATGATCAATAATTTCAACCGAATAAAAGTATATGTTTTCATTACAAAATAAACGAGCTGTTGTTACCGGAGGCGGTAGCGGAATTGGCAAAGCTATAGCCACAATTTTAGCCAAACAAGGTGCCGAAGTTCACATTATCGAACTTGGCAAAGAACAAGCTGAAACGGCTTTAGCTGAAATTGAAGGCACTGGAGGAAAAGCTTTTAGTTATGCTTGTGATGTTTCTGATCATGAAGCAGTTAAAGAAGTTTTCAATCTCTGATTTCGACCGTGTAATGCGTGTTAACGTTAAGGGTGTTTACAACTGTTTATACGCCGCCATTCCCCAGCTAAAATTAGCGGGTGGTGGTGTTATCATCAATATGGCGTCAATTGCAGCTTTAATTGGTTTGCCAGACCGTTTTGCCTACAGCACGGCAAAAGGTGCTGTGAAAGCGATGACAATGAGTGTTGCAAAAGACTATATCGGCGAAAACATCAGGTGTAATTCCATTTCGCCTGCTCGTGTGCACACACCCTTTGTAGATGGATTTTTGCAAAAAAACTATCCTGATAATATTGATGAAATGTTTGAGAAATTATCAAAAACTCAACCCATTGGCAGAATGGCGAAACCTGAAGAAGTTGGCGCATTGGCATTATACCTGTGCAGTGATGAGGCATCGTTTATTACCGGCTGCGATTATCCTATTGATGGCGGTTTTACCACTTTAAACAACTAATACAACTCTATAAATACATATAAAAATGAAATTAATACGATTTGGCGAACCAGGAGCTGAAAAACCAGGAATCATTGCAGATGGAAAATATTTTGATGTTTCATCATTAGTAACAGATTACAATGAAGCCTTTTTCGGTGGCGATGGTCTGGAAAAACTAAAAAAAGATATTGAAGCTGCTGATTTACCGGAGGTTGATCAAAATGTTCGTTTAGGTGCCGCACTGGCTCGTCCTTCAAAAATTATTTGTGTAGGATTAAACTACAAAGATCACGCTGCAGAAACCAATGCACCAATTCCTGCAGAACCAATTTTGTTCTTCAAAGCTACCTCGGCAATTGTTGGTCCGAATGATGATTTGATTATTCCAAAAAACAGTAAAAAAACAGATTGGGAGGTGGAATTGGCCATTGTAATTGGTAAAAAAGCCAGCTATGTTACTGAAGAAAATGCTTTAGATCATATTGCAGGTTATGTTTTGCATAACGATTACAGCGAGCGTGAGTTTCAACTGGAAAGAAACGGTCAATGGGTTAAGGGAAAAAGCTGCGATACATTTGCCCCTATCGGACCATTTATTGCTACACAAGATGAAATTGCCGATGTACACAACCTTCGCCTTTGGTTAACCGTTAATGGCGAAACTTTGCAAGATGGAAACACTT
>SEDB01000055.1 GCA_004210715.1 Pedobacter sp. | reverse complement strand
CTAACCGTCCGCTGCTCTATTCGCTTTTCGTAATCCTTACCTTGAAAAATACGATGAACGTAAATTCCTGGTGTATGGATATAATCTGGATCCAATTCGCCCGCCTCTACCAATTCTTCTACTTCAGCGATGGTAACTTTACCTGCCATGGCCATTACCGGGTTGAAATTCCTACTGGTAGAACGAAAAATCAAATTGCCAGCCGTATCGCCCTTCCAGGCTTTTACAATAGCGAAATCAGCATCAAAAGCATATTCCATCAAATAATCTTTTCCATCAAAATTTCTGATTTCTTTACCTTCTGCTACTTCAGTTCCCACACCTGCAGGCGTGAAAATTGCCGGCATTCCGTATCCTGCAGCCAAACACCTGGTCGCTAAAGTTCCCTGTGGAATTAAATCCACTTCAAGTTCTCCACTTAATAACTGACGCTCAAATTCAGCATTTTCGCCAACGTAGGAGGAAATCATTTTTTTAACCTGACGTTGTTTCAACATCAACCCAATACCAAAGTCATCAACTCCGGCATTGTTAGAAATGCAGGTTAAATTCTTTATGCCCTTAATAACTAGAGCGTTTATACAGTTCTCTGGAATACCACAGAGCCCAAAACCGCCAAGCATTAATGTTGCGCCATCTGAAATATCTTTGATCGCCTCTTCGGCGCCTGATACCACTTTATTTATCATTTTATGAATTTTTGGTTAGACTGCTAAATTAGCAATTGCCATTAAATTAATGGCATATTAAATTGGTAAATCTCCTGGGAGTGATATTTAATTGGAATTGATCTAAACAACACTTACCTTTGTGTTGCAATGATTTACGAGAGAGAAGACAAAACATTTATTATCCCTACCGATCCTGAATTTCAAAAAGGGATGGGATATATTTTCAGCTGTACTGCAGAACATAAAAAATGCTGCGAGAAATTTAAGAAAGGTAAACGCTGTAAAAAGTGCCCGGGAAATAAGAAAAAGTAGTGGTATCTATCAGTCTACTTCAAAACCTACAGTAGTCCACATTTCAGCTACACTTGCGCTATAGCTAATTAATTACCGATTGGAAGCAGATTACCAGTTAGTCCTTTTCATAGTCTTTAACATTATTATAAAAAAACTAAAGCACTATTAAATCTCATAGTACCTTAGTTATTTTATTAATTCAAATAAACGTAAGTAATGCCATCGCCACCTCTGTCGGCGTGTTCATCCTCCATCCTATTTACCTGGCTATATTTCCTTAAGTATTCTCTAATCATTTTACGTAAAATGCCATCGCCCTTACCGTGAATAATTTTAATAGATGGAAATCCCAACATAATTGCTTTATCTAAATATTTCTCTACTTCAAACAAAGCATCTTCCGTACGTTTCCCACGAAGATCTAACTCAGCCCTAAATCCAGAAACAGCATCATTCATTCTACCTGCGAAAGAGCCTCCACTAGTTTGAATTACTTTCTTAGCTTCTTTGTTGCTAATTTTCTGAACACGGTTTTTCTTTACATTCGAGCGTAAATCGCCTATGGCTAACACCAGTTCGTTCCGGTTAATCTCCAAAACCAATCCGGTGGTTTCACTATCTACGAACTTTACCCAATCTCCAACAGCAATTTCGCCTCCAACAACTACCTGAACAGGTTTTGAACGTTCTTTTGGCACCGTATTTTTAACCAATTCACGTTGCAAATTCTGCCTAAGTTCTTTGGTGACCAATTTATCAGCTTGCTTCTCCTTAATTTCAGCGATGGTATTTTCCACCAGCTTATTGGCATTTTTTATAATATTCTGTGCTTCCTGTTTAGCTTCCTTAATTAGAACTCTTCTATTTTCATCTAAAAAAGTCCTTAATTTTTCATTTTCGGCAACTAAGTTTTTGGCTTTATTTTGTTGATTAGCTAAACTAACCTTTGCATCGTATATTGTTTTTTTCTCCCGTTCCAAATCAACCAACATGGTATCTATTCGGTTTTGATTAGAACCCGTTTTCTCCTTCGCCAATTGAATAACTTCTTTAGGCAAACCGATGTTTTGAGCAATTTCGAACGCATAAGAACTTCCTGGTTTACCCATTTCCAAAATGTAAAGTGGTTTCATTTTGGCATTATCAAACAGCATTGATGCATTTTCTAAACCACGAGTATTACCTGCAAATAACTTGAGGTTTGAATAGTGAGTGGTAATTACACCACGAACCTTTTTATTGTTTAAAACCTCTAAAACAGCTTCGGCCATTGGCCCGCCGAATTGTGGATCGGTTCCCGTACCAAACTCATCAATTAAAACCATCGTTTTTGGAGAGGCATGTTCCACAAAGTAACGCATCTTTTTCAGATGTGCGCTGTAAGTGCTCAAATCACTTTCAATAGATTGATCGTCGCCGATATCCGCAAAAATATTTTCAAAAATACCCACTTCACTATTCGCATCAACAGGAATTAATAATCCAGTTTGTAACATGATTTGTAATAAACCCACCGTTTTCATACATACCGACTTTCCTCCTGCATTTGGTCCGGAAACTAAAACTACTCGAGTTTCAGAATCAATATAAATGTTTAATGGCGTTACAGTCTTCTTTTCAGCTGCAAAAGAAATCGAGAGCAGAGGATGACGGGCATTGATTAGTTTCGTTTTAGGCTCTTTGAGTAAACCTGGCATTTCTGCCTCAATATCCAAGGCAAACAAAGCTTTGGCACGAACAAAATCCAATTTCGTTAAAAAGCCATGATAAGATAAAAGCAAAGGAGAATAAGGCCGTAATTCATCCGTAAGGGCAATTAAAATTTTGATAATTTCCCTACGTTTATCAAATTCTAAATCGCGAAGCTTATTATTTAAAGTAAACACTTCCTCGGGCTCAATATAAACCGTTTGACCTGTGGCTGATTCATCATGAATGAAACCTTTCAATTTACGCTTATTCTCCGCCAAAACGGGAATACACATCCTGCCATCGCGAATGGTTAAACTTCCATCGGCTACCCAATTATTGGCAATGGCTTGTTTATAAATTGAATCCATCCGCTTACGAACATCCTGCTCAGCTTTGGAAATTGATGAAGTAATTTCCTGCAATTCTTTTGAGGCATTGGGTTTTATTTTCCCCTTTGCATCAATTACAGTTTCTATTTTTCGAAGGATATTTTTCTCTATGGGCAAATGCTCGAAAAGCGCTTCTAAAGTTGGATAAACTTCAGTTCTTTCTTCAAAAAAGCGTAAAACAGAAAAAACGGTTTGCAGTGAGGTATAAACTTGAAACCACTCATCTTCTAAAAGGTAAGTACCTTCAACCCTAATCTTATCAACCAGTGATTTAATATCAAAAAAAGTATTGATCTGCAATGGTTCTTGATTTTGCAGAATACTTTTGAACTCGTTGGTTTGACGCAAAAATTTATCTATTTGATCAAAACGACTCATTACCTGCATCTTTTGCACCATTGTTTGCCCCATCGAACTCAAACAATGTTTGCTAATCAGCGCTCTTATCTCTACAAAACCTAAGCGTTCTAAACAATTTTCTGGATATAACATATTACTGTACTAAGGTAGGCGATGCAATGACTAAATTAACATTACTTCGTTTGGTGTTAATTAATGAATCAGCCTGCTTCCTTTTCTTTTTAATTTGTGCGTTCGCTTTAATCCTCGATAAAGAATCTGGCTTTGCTTTCTTCACGAGTGTTAAAGAGTCTGCTTTAAAAGTTTTAATAATTTTAAGTGAGTCTGCTCTAAACTTTTTCTTTTGCCATAAAGAATCTGCTCTTTTCAGCGCTATTTTTTGCTTATCCATTTTATTGGAAATAACATTATACATTTCCTTTAATAACTCTGGATTTTGATTATAGTATGTTAAACTTTTTGAGTATTGTATGGAATCAGTATCGTATTTTTTATAAATGCCTTTATAATAAGCTGCACCAACTTTTCTGGCAGAATCCTGAACATAA
This sequence comes from Pedobacter sp., assembly GCA_004210715.1. GTDB lineage: Bacteria > Bacteroidota > Bacteroidia > Sphingobacteriales > Sphingobacteriaceae > Pedobacter. Next base: position 18,797 of record SEDB01000055.1, on the reverse strand, counting down.
ATGGATGATAAATAACCATCAACCAAATGGATATCGAATAAAATACCTTCCATTTTTTCTCGTTCTATAATTCCATCGGGTACCTTTTGTTTACATCCTAAGCCTAAAACCACCACTATAAAAGCCCAAACTATTCTCTTCATTTTTAATTAAACATTATTTTTTTGCCCAAATTGCGACAAGGTTGTTAATTTTACCCAAAAATAGTTATAAATGAGCATAGCTGATAATCTTAAGCAATTTAAAAGCGAAGTAGAATCTGATGGAGTTAAATTAATTGCTGTTTCGAAAACGCAAACTGTAGAAGCCATCCAAGAAGCATACCATACTGGTCAACGTATTTTTGGCGAAAACCACGTACAGGAAATGGTTGAAAAAGAAGAAAAGCTTCCTAAAGATATTGAATGGCATTTAATCGGGCATTTGCAAACCAATAAAGTAAAATATATTGCTCCATTTGTGAAATTGATTCATGGAGTAGACAGCTTGAAATTACTTCAAGAAATTAATAAGCAAGCCTTAAAAAATAAAAGAATAATAGATTGTTTATTACAGGTTTACATCGCTGATGAAGAAACCAAGTTCGGCTTGGGTTATGATGAAGTAATCGAACTGTTAAGATCGGTTGAATACCAAGAAATGAAAAACATTCGTATCGTTGGTTTAATGGGAATTGCAACAAACACTAAAAATGAAAAGCAGATTACCATTGAGTTTCATGAATTAAAAGTATTCTTCGATGGTATAAAGGCTAGTTTTTTCCGCAAAAACGATTGGTTTAAAGAAATATCAACCGGAATGAGTGCCGATTACAAAATTGCAATTGAAGAAGGCAGTACGATGGTACGCATTGGAAGTAGCATTTTTGGAAAAAGAATCATTAAACACTTTAAAAATCTATCTGCAAATTAAATGAATTTAAATACCAGAATAGCCAAGGCAGAAGATTGCCCAAGAATATTGGAGCTGATTAATGAATTAGCACTTTATGAGAAAGCACCTCAAGAAGTTACCGTTGATCTGAACCATTTTATTGAGTCGGGCTTTGGCCAAAACCCGGTTTGGAAGGCTTTTGTTGCCGAAGTTAATAATGAAATTGTTGGCTTTGCTTTGTTTTATACACGATATTCTACCTGGAAAGGATGCAGATTATATCTTGAAGATTTTATTGTAACAGCAGAAATGCGTGGCAAAGGAATAGGGAAAGTGCTTTTTGAGAAAGTAATTGTTGAGGCTAAAAATCCAAAGTATAATGGAATGGTTTGGCAAGTGCTTGATTGGAATGAGCCAGCCATCAATTTCTATAATAAATATAAAGCACATTTAGAAAGCGGCTGGCTAAATGCAGCACTTTCTGCCAAACAAGTAGAGGCATTTTAAATATGGATATTTTCAAGTTTGGAGGTGCATCGGTTAAAGATGCCGCTGGTATAAAAAATATGGCTAACATTGTTCGGGATTATAAAAAAGGCAAGCTTTTAATTGTAATCTCCGCGATGGGAAAAATCACGAATAGATTAGAGGATTTGACCTATGCCTATCTTTCAAAAAGTGATGATACTCATGCCATTTTTGATGAAATTAAGAATTTTCATTTTCAAATTATTGATGAACTCTTTGAGGGAAAATCAAATTCCGTTTATGATGATGTGGCGAATTCATTTGTAGAAATTGACTGGCTGATTGAAGATGAACCCGATAACGATGTTGATTATATTTACGATCAAATTGTTTCTATTGGCGAAGTGGTATCGACAAAAATTATTACGGCCTGGTTAAATGAAACCGGCAGCAAATCACTTTGGGCCGATGCCAGAAATTTTATCCAGACTGACAATACTTATAAAGAAGGAAAAGTTGACTGGATAAAAAGCAATCAGATTATACAACGGGATTTGGTGCCACTGCTAACCGAAAATATTATTGTTACACAGGGTTTTATAGGTGGAACAAGTGAAAACTATACGACAACATTAGGCAGAGAAGGTTCTGATTATTCAGCAGCGATATTTGCATCATGCTTGGATGCCGTGGCTTTAACCATTTGGAAAGATGTTCCTGGTGTATTAAATGCTGATCCAAAATGGTTTGATGAAACCGAAAAAATTGCTCAGCTCTCCTATCATGATGCCATTGAACTCACATATTATGGTGCAACCGTTATTCATCCAAAAACGATAAAACCACTACAAAATAAAGGAATTCCGTTATTTGTGCGGTCATTTATCCAGCCTGAAGGATCTGGTACAGCCATTACCAAGGACAATAACCCATTACCTATCCCCTCTTTTATTTTCAAAGTTAACCAAGCACTGATTTCTATTTTCCCAAAAGATTATTCATTTATCATTGAAGAAAATTTGAGCAATATTTTCGAGCTTTTTCATAAGCACAAAATCAAAATCAACACCATGCTTAATTCGGCCATAAGTTTTTCGGTTAGTGTTGATGATCACCCTACTCAAATTGAAAAATTAATTAAAGATTTATCGGCAGAGTTTGCGGTAAAATACAATAAGGGCCTGGAATTGGTTACCATTAGGTATTACAACCAGAATACAATTGACCGTGTAACCGTTGATAAAGATATTTTATTGGAAGTAAAAAGCCGACACACCTGCCAAATGGTAATGAAAAACAGTAGCAGTAAGTAATAGTTCATGAACAAGAAAATTTTAGCGAAGGAAGTGTATGCGTTTATCCAAAAGAATTTAGATGCAGATGTAGCCAAAATTAACTTAGCTAAAAGTCCTTTTAATGGTGTTTCTTCAGCTGAACTTGCTGTTCAGATTACTTCAAAAAAGAAGACGCAGAAGAAATTGCCAACGTGGTTTAAAACCGCAGAAATTTATTACCCTGCACCATTATCAATAGAACAGACTTCTTCTGAAGTTACTGCAAAATATAAATCCGAATTAGCAAAAGGGAATTTATTGATTGACATTACAGGAGGATTTGGTGTTGATGCTTACTATTTTGCTCAGAAAGTAAAAAGGGTAATTCATTGCGAAATCAATGATGGTTTATCTGCAATTGCAAAACATAATTCGCAGGTTTTAGAAACAAAAAACATTCAGTTTCTGCCAATAGACGGATTAGAATATTTGAAATGGGCCTCACAAGAATTTGGAACTATCTACATTGATCCTGCAAGACGGGCAGAAGCAGGTAAAGTTTTTATGCTTAAAGATTGTACACCCGATGTGACAAGCAACCTTGACATGCTACTTTCAAAAGCAGAACGGATAATCATCAAAACAGCTCCGTTACTCGATCTAAAAGCAGGTCTATCGGAACTAAAACATGTAAGTGAGATTCACATAGTAAGTTTAAAAAATGAATGTAAGGAAATACTTTGGGTGATAGATAAAGGTTTTGAGGGAACTACAAAAATTACAGCCAAAACGTTAAATGATGGCGAAAAAAGTTTTGTTTTCTCAGAGACAGACCGGAATGCTAAAGTGGACTTCGCCACAAGCATATCAACATCAGATTATTTGTATGAACCAGATGTAGCATTGCTTAAAACTGGTGCATTCAATTTAATTGGAGAAAGATACGACTTAAAGAAGCTCCATCCACAAACGCAATTGTATACATCGAATTTATTAAAAAAAGAATTTGCGGGCAGGATATTCAAGATTGATAAAATTATTTCTACAGGAGAATTAAAAAAATCGGCTACATTAGCAGGGAATATTATTGTAAGAAATTACCCTGCTAAACCTGATGATTTAGCTAAAAAATACAAGATAAAGCCAGATAAAAATCAATTTTTTATATTCACAAAGGATATTAAAAACGACAATATTGTTTTAAAAGCAACTATCATTCAATATTATTAACCAAAAAAGCCTTTCCATGGAAAGGCTAATTTTAGGGATGATTAAACTTTTATAGTTTTCGCTAGACTTTCTTAACGTTTACTGCCTGTAAACCTTTTCTGCCTTCAGCTACTTCAAATTCAACTGCATCGTTTTCTTTTAAGCTTTCTATTCCGCCCAAAACATCTTTAAAATGAACAAATAAATCTTTATTGTCTTCTTGTACAATAAATCCAAAGCCTTTTTGAGTATTAAACCATTTAACTTTCCCGGTAGCCATAAAAAATAAAAAATTGTATAAAAAATAAACCCTTATGCTTTGATCAGCATCTCAATTAATCATTTTCATTATTCAAATCAATCAAACAACCAGATTAAGCGTCAATTTTGAAACAAAACTATCAAATATAATAATTTACACACGTAATACAATCCATTTTAATTAAATCGTATGTAAAATTGCTGTTTAATTTTTAAATTAAACATATTATTTATTGGGTTGAGGCGTTGTTCTTAAATATGGCTTAATAACTTGATGTCCTTTGGGAAATTTTGAAGGAATATCTTCAGTTTTGATACTGTTTACCACAATTACATCCTCTCCATCGTTCCAATCGGCCGGAGTAGCCACACTATAGTTAGCAGTAAGTTGCAAAGAATCAATCACTCTTAAAACTTCATTAAAATTTCTACCTGTAGATGCAGGGTAAGTAATGGTTAATTTTACTTTTTTATCAGGACTGATTACAAAAAGCGATCTAACCGTTAATGTTTCAGAAGCATTGGGATGAATCATATCATAAAGGTTCGCAACAGTTTTTTCTGGGTCTGCTATGATTGGAAACTCAACAGAAGTATTTTGTGTTTCATTGATGTCGCTAATCCAGCCTTTATGCGATTCGGCAGTATCAACACTAAGCGCTAACACTTTTACATTACGTTTTTCAAATTCATCTTTTAGCGCTGCTGTACGTCCTAGCTCTGTGGTGCAAACAGGCGTATAATCTGCTGGGTGCGAGAAAAGAACACCCCAGCTATCGCCCAGGTAATCATAAAAATCTATCTCCCCTACGGAAGTATTTGCTTGAAAATTAGGTGCGGTATCTCCTAGTCTTATACTCATGATATTATAATTTAAATTGATATGAACAAATCTAAACAATACTATACTAAATACATAGGCTTAATATAATTTTAATGCAATCAAATATTTAAGCAACAAAAAACCCTGAAGAGTTTAATCAACAGGGTTTCAAGAATATTAATTTGTTTGGGTAAATTAATTATAAGCCTTAATCATGAACACATAATCTTGTATTTTTTCAATTTGTTTAGTCCGTTTCAAACCAGATAATCCACTTCTTTTGTTAGCCAAAAGTTTATTTTTACCTAATGAATCTTGCGGTATAGCCCTCATTGCTTCTAAAATATATTTCGATTTCACAGCAAATGCTGCACCCTCAGTTTGATCTGGCTTGCCGCTGATAATTCCAACGAGGTTACCGTCGTTATCTAATACCGGTCCACCGCTGTTACCCGGATTAACTGCAATAGCAACTTGATATTGTGTGGTATCACCCACAAAGCCATTTTTAGAACTCACATAGCCTTCGCCCAAAACAGCATCATCTTTTGGATAACCTAAAGTATAAACCATCTCGCCTATGCTACTCGTACTCTTTTTTATGGTATAAGGTATAGATGAAAGATTTGCAAAGTTTTTATCGCTGATTTTTAAAATTGCAATATCATTTTGAGGGTCGGTATAAGTTGCCTTAACTTTAAAAGATTCTCCTTTGCTATTTTGAACATAAAGGGAATCAGCGCCATTAATAATATGGTAGTTTGTTAAGATGTAGCCATTAGTAGAAATTGCAAAACCCGTACCGCCAACACTATTTTGAATCACAGGTTTTCCAGCAGGCGTAGCAGAATTATTAATCTTTCTAATTAAGCTATTTTGCGTTTTAATGGCTTTATTAACCTGGTTACTTAATAAAACAAGTTGTTCTTTTTGTTTAGTATTGTGTTGAATAGAATAAACCGAAACAAGCGATAACACTAAGAAAGAAGCCGCTACTGCAATCGCTGACTTGTGCTTACGCCACAATTGCACCACTTTAGAAGGATGAGGTCTGAATGTAGAAGCCAAACTTTCAACATCAATCTCTGAATGGATACTATTTAACTGTTCTTTTAAACGCGATTGCGCTGCAAACATCTCCATAGATTCCAAGAAGAATTTATGCGAAACTACTTTATGATCTACAGACGCATCATTGCGGCGCAAGGTCTCAAAAGCTTCCGTTTCCTGTAAATTAAGTTTACCTAAAAGATAATCTTCAATAATTGCATCTAACTCCAAATCGTTTCTCATTTCAATTATTATGGTTGAAAAAATATTTTCTTTAACCTTTGCAGGCACTTGTACTTTTGTGTTTTTGCATTATCAGTATTGGTATAACCAAACTTCTCGCAAATTTCCTGCATCGATAAATTGTGGATATAAAAATCCTGAATAATGGTTTTACAAGGTTCACCCAAATGATCTAAGGCAGATTGCATTTTAACAAATTGTAAATCCTTTTGTTCATGCTCTTCTACATCCTCTTCAACAATCAGCACATCTTCATAATCCGTAATGTTACCAGCTTTTTTACTATTATGACTTAACTTCTTAAGCCATATCCGCCGGCAAACCGAATAAATATATGTTTTGAGCTTGCTGCTAAGTTCAAAATTACCCTCCTTAATTTTGTTATATAAAACAATAATCGCTTCCTGGTAAACATCCTTTGCATCATCTTCATCTCCATTATTATTGAGAATAAATTGCAAAACCATGGCGTAATAAGCTTTGTATAACTTGTTAAGCGTATCTTCTGAGTTATTTAGTATACCTAAAATAACCTCTCTATCTGTTGGAACTGAACTCTTTAAACTGTTACTCACTCGTTAATACGTTTTTCTAAAAATAGTAACCCAATATTAGATAAAAAAATATTTATAGCTGCTATTATTGGTTAATACAATCTTAAGCAAATCGGTAACCCAATAAGCCTTGAAAAAATATTTTTATTTTTTTGAAAATTGTTGGGTTACCTTTTTACCTTTGCGGCATTAACAAGAAAATTAATTACTTAAAAAAAATTCAAAAATGAAAAATGCATTCAAATTAGGCTTTTTAGCTTTAGCTTTATCTTTATCAGTTGTAGCTTGTAACTCAGAAAAAAAAGCTGAAGGTACAGATACTTTAGGTGCTGACACTACTATCACTGCTGATACTACTGTTAAAGCCGATACTACTGTTGCTGATACAGTTGTTAAAACTGATACTACTGTTGTTAAACACTAGTTTCTAGCTTAATAAAAATATAAAAAAGCTTCATTCCAGCTGGTTTGAAGCTTTTTTTATTTTTTTTCATTTTCCCGGGTTACCTTTTTAGGTTTCCTGTATTAAGAGTAAAAAATGAAAAATGCATTCAAATTAGGCTTTTTAGCTATCGCTTTATCTTTATCAGTTGTTGCTTGTAACTCAGAGAAAAAAGCTGAAGGTACAGATACTTTAGGTGCTGATACTACTATTACTGCTGATACAACTGTTAAAGCTGACACTACTGTTGCTGATACAGTTGTTAAAACTGACACTACTGTTGTTAAACACTAGTCAATAGAAAACATATACAAAAGCCTTAACTTGAATAAAGTTGAGGCTTTTTTGATTTAAAATTATTTTTTGGGTTACCTTTTTAATTTTTCAGTATAAACGTTGAATTAATTAATTACCTAAAACAAAATTAAAATGAAAAATGCATTCAAATTAGGCTTTTTAGCTATCGCTTTATCTTTATCAGTTGCTGCTTGTAACTCAGAAAAAAAAGGCGAAAGTACTGATACTTTAGGCGCTGATACTACAATCACTGCTGATACAACTGTTAAAACTGATACTGCTGTTGCTGACACAGTTGTTAAAACTGATACTACTGTTGTAAAAAACTAATTAAAATTTTACAAACATGAAAAAAGGCTTCAATATTGAAGCCTTTTTTCGTTAATAGCAATTCATTATCACCTCCCTTGCTGTTCTCATCAAAAATTTATATGATTTAGAACATCAAAATCAATCAATTGTAGTAAATTTGCGGCAAAATTATAATCCGCATAATGAATTTAACATCGCTACAAGCAATCTCACCAGTTGATGGTCGTTACAGAAAGACCACTGAAAATTTAGCCAACTACTTTTCTGAGGAAGCTTTAATTAAATACCGTGTTTTTGTTGAAATTGAATATTTCATTTCTTTGTGCGAAATTAATTTACCTGGTTTAGAAAAGTTTGACAAAAATCTTTATGCTCAGCTGCGTCAAATACACGAAAACTTTTCTGAAACTGATGCTTTAGAGATCAAAGAAACAGAGAAAGTAACCAATCATGATGTTAAGGCAGTAGAATATTTTATCAAAGCTAAATTTGATGCACTTTCTCTTCAAGACTATAAAGAATTTATTCATTTCGGTTTAACCTCACAGGATATCAATAACACCGCTATTCCATATTCCATTAAATTGGCATTAAATGAGAGTTATTATCCGGCAATTACTTCTTTAATTGAAAAAATTAATGCTTTAGCTACCGAGTGGAAAGATATTCCGATGTTGGCACATACCCACGGACAGCCTGCATCCCCTACAAAACTAGGCAAGGAGTTTTTGGTTTTCGCAGAGCGTTTAGCCATTCAAGTTGAAGCATTAAAAGTAATACCGAACAGTGCTAAATTTGGTGGTGCAACCGGAAACTTTAATGCACATCACATTGCTTATCCGCAAGTAAATTGGGTTGATTTTTCTAACAAACTAGTGAATGAAACTTTAGGTTTAACCAGAGCACAACATACCACTCAAATTGAGCATTACGATCAATTTGCGGCACAATGTGATGCTTTAAAACGTATCAACAATATTATTATCGATCTGGACCGAGATATCTGGACTTACATATCTAAAAATTATTTCAAGCAGAAAATTAAAGCTGGTGAAATCGGTTCATCGGCAATGCCACATAAGGTTAATCCGATTGACTTCGAAAATGCTGAAGGAAATGCCGGAATTGCTAATGCGCTGTTTGAATTTTTTGCAGCAAAACTTCCAATATCACGTTTGCAACGAGATTTAACAGATTCAACTGTATTAAGAAATATTGGCGTTCCATTTGGCCATACACTTATTGCAATTAATTCTACTTCACGTGGATTAAATAAAATTTTATTAAACGAAGCCGCTTTACACGCTGATTTGGATGATAATTGGGCAGTGGTTGCGGAAGCCATTCAAACCGTTTTGCGTAGAGAAAACTTTCCAAATCCTTACGAGGCATTAAAAGAATTAACCAGAACGAATTCAAAAATTAATGCGGCAAGTATTGCTGAATTTATTGAAGGTTTATCGGTTACCGAAGAGGTGAAAGTGCAATTAAGAACCATTACACCGTTTAATTATACCGGTATATTTTAGTCGAATTAAATTGACGCTAAACAGACAGCAGGCAAAAGTTTTATTGGCGACTAATTGTTAATTTTGTTTATTCTAATTGATTAAGACATGACCATTAACGTATATACAGAACAAACTCCAAACCCAGCTACCATGAAATTCATGGTGAATAAGCTATTAATAAACGGAAGTGAAGATTTCGCGACAAAAGAAAGTGCAGAGCATTCTCCATTTGCGAAGGAGTTATTTAAGTTCAACTTTGTTTCTGGTGTATTTTTCGCCAGTAACTTTGTAACCATTACCAAAACAGATGATGCAGACTGGGCAGATATCGAAGCTATTTTAAAGGAATTTGTGAAAGGTGCGGTTGAATCTGAACTAAAAATTAAAGAAGCAACTGCAGAAGAAGCGCCTGCATTTGAAGGTTCGGAAACTGAAATTAAGATTCAGCAAATTTTGCATGATTATGTTCGCCCTGCTGTGGAGCAAGATGGTGGTGCAATTACTTATAAATCTTTTGATGAAGGTGTAGTAACTGTAGAATTACGCGGTTCTTGTAGCGGTTGTCCATCTTCCACCATCACACTTAAATCTGGTATTCAGAATTTATTACAACGAATGGTTCCTGAAGTTACAGATGTAGTTTCAGAAGCATTATAATCAAGCATTTTTCATAGTTTATAAAAAAGAATGGCCCGCTAATTTAGCGAGCCATTCTTTTTTTAGAGCCTTTTTATTTTGTTAATCTTTCCGCCAATTTTACTGATAAACGTTAATTGAGGAAAGATTAAATGTTCTTATCAAAAAAATCTTTTAATTGCTTCAAGCATTTCATTAGTTAGCTTACCATTGGTGGCCAGTATTTCCCTTTTATTGAAATAATCGTTTCCACCAGAAAAATCAAAAACTTCTCCTCCGGCTTGTTGAACTATGAAACAGCCCGCTGCAAAATCCCATTGCTGCAAATTGTATTCAAAAAATGCATCAAAACGTCCACAAGCTGTATAAACTAAATCTACAGCAGCAGCACCAATACGCCGTACACCGTGACTTTTCTGCATCATCTCTTCCAACAGTTTTAAATATTGTTGTTGTTTATCAAACTGATAATAAGGGAATCCTGTTGCAAGCAAACTCGATTTTAAATCAGGATTCACTGAAACCTGTATTTCTTTTTTATTCAGAAATGCTTTTCCACCTTTGAAAGAGTAAAACATCTCGCCACGGTTTAATTCGTAAACAACACCGATTACAGGCAATCCATCTTCATATAAGGCAACGCTAATACCATAAGCAGGAATTCCATGAATGAAATTTGTTGTTCCATCCAATGGATCAATGATCCAAGTAAAAATTTTACCTTCTCTGCTAATCGTTTTCTCTTCGGTAATAAATCCAGCATCAGGAATGAGCTTTTCCAGATTTTGAACGAGTTTCTGTTCTGCTGTTTTATCAACATAAGAAACCATATCGTTTAACCCTTTATACTCAATTTTGCTGGCATCAAATTGCATTGATTCCTTACGGATAAAGTTTCCGGTAAGTCTCACAATTGAGATTACCTTATTGCATAATAATTCGTAATTCATAGCTGTTTAACAAAAACCTGGAAACGTTGTTGGAAATAAAATGAATTTGGATATAATTTTATGAAGCTAAGGTATTCTTATTCCTTAAGGCATAAGCACTTAACGCAATACCACCAATCACTAAAAAAGTAGATATCATTTCGGCTTGGGTAAATGATAAACCGAATACATGGTATTTTGAATTTACACGATATAATTCTACGCAGAAACGCTCCAATCCATTCAAAATCATATAAATGCCAAACATTAATCCTGGTGCTTTAATTTTATGGCGAATGCTCCACAAGAAAGCAAAAAGTATTAAGCAAACAATTACCTCATAAATTGGTGTTGGGTAAACGCCTTGAGCCAGCTCATTACAAAATTTGCCTGTACAACCCGGAATTGGAATACCCTCTCCCACTACGTTATTAGGATATTTATAAGACCATAGCCAATCTGGCAACCATGAAAAAGGTTTAGGATTATTGTTCACAATTCCCCAATCTCCGTCGCCAGATAAATGACAACCAATACGGCCAACTGCATAAGCCAACATCATGCCTGGGCCACCAACATCAAGCATATGTAGTGGTTTTATTCCATTTCTCTTGGCAATGATTAATACTGCTGCACCACCACAAATTAAGCCACCATAGAAAGTTAGACCACTGAATGAAAGCAATCTTTCAATAGGATTTTGAACGAAATCATCCCAATATTCTAAATTATCGAAAAATTTAGCGCCTAAAAAGCCCCAAATAGCTGCCCATACTATTAAGTTACTCATTAACTCATAGGGATGAACGGTTACAGTTGTTTCCTTTGGTTTATCTAATTTGTTTTTATCCTTTTCTTTATAGTCCCAATAAGCAAATAATCCAGCGAAAAATAATCCGCCAAGTATATTTCCTCTTGTCGACATTAAGATAGATTGCGCATCGCTAACAAAAAGAGAATAGTTAACTAAAGCGTAAACCAATTTATAACCGATGATGAAGCCGAAAAGACCGTTCATAATCATCTCTGAAGTTGTAGCTGGCTTTCCAACAACAATAATTTTCTTTAGAGGATGAAGAACACCTAAAGCTTCTTTACGTTTTAATTCTTCTGTAAAAGCCCAGTAACCAGCAACAAACGCAAGCGCTACAAAAACGCCAAAAGTGTTAAAAGGCAATGGCAAATTTATGCCAAATAAGTATTCTAAAAAATGTGAAACGGTAGGAAACATAAAAATTATTTGTTGCGAAGATAGGAAACAAAGGTTAAAGCTGAAAGCATTAAGATGAATGCAAAAAGTATTAAAAATGAAAGGTTAAAATCAAAATTTGAAGCAAGAATGCTTCTCCAAATCGCGAAAATAGATTTGATTTTCGAACCTTGTCTGTTTCATTGATACTAGTGGTGTGCGTAGCTGGTTTCCAATTCAGCCACTTCAACTTCCCCATCAGCAGTCATTTCTAAAAGCTTTACTGCTTTTAATTCATTAACCATTATTGGATCGTATTTTGCACGAACTTTTACATAGTTTTTGGTAAAACCATGCATATAACCCATTTTTTGATCAGCTTCAAAGAGCACTTCAGCTTCACTACCAATCTGAGAATCATAAAATGCTCTACGTTTTTTATCAGACAGTATGTGTAACATCTTGCTACGTTCATTACGTTGGCTACCTGGCACTACGCCTTCCATTTCGGCAGCTACCGTTAATTCACGCTCAGAATATGTAAACACATGTAAATATGAAATATCCAGCTGATTTAAGAACTGATATGTATCCAGGAAATCTTCTTTTGTTTCGCCGGGAAAACCAACAATTACATCAACACCAATACAGCAATGCGGCATTACTTCTTTGATTTTAGCTACACGCTCTACATATAAATCTCTACGGTAGCGGCGGCGCATTAATCCCAAAATTTTATCAGAACCTGATTGTAGAGGAATATGGAAATGCGGAACAAATCTTTTCGAGGTTGACACGAACTCGATAATCTCATTACTCAATAAGTTAGGTTCAATTGAAGAAATACGAATTCGCTCAATTCCTTCAACTTCATCCAATGCTTTAACTAAATCGAAAAATTTATCTTCACGTTCACCATTACGAATACCAAAATCGCCCAGATTTACCCCTGTTAGTACAATTTCCTTAACGCCACCTGCAGCAATCATCTTAGCACGATTAACTACATTTTCAATCGTATCGCTTCTGCTTGCGCCACGGGCTAGTGGAATGGTACAATAAGTACAAGGGTAGTCACAACCATCCTGAACTTTTAAAAAAGTTCGTGTTCGATCTCCAATAGAATAGGAAGCAATAAAATTATGGTTTACCTTTTCAATATTCTGCTGGTGAACAACAGCCTTAGGATTTTTAGTTAAATCGGTAATATATTCTACAATTCTAAATTTCTCTGCAGCACCTAAAACCATATCTACACCTTCTATTTCCGCAATTTCTTGTGGTTTCAATTGTGCGTAGCAACCCACAATGGTTACAAATGCATTTGGAGAATACTTTAATGCTTCTTTTACTACTTTCCGGCATTTCTTATCTGCATGGTCGGTAACTGAACAGGTGTTGATCACATAAACATCAGCCTTATCTTGAAATTCTACTACAGCATAACCTGCATCGGTAAATAAACGACCGATGGTAGAGGTTTCAGAAAAGTTTAACTTACAACCTAATGTATAAAATGCGACCTTTTTCATGAGCCTGCAAAGATAAGAAATTAGTTTGGAGTTGTTTGTTTTGAGTTTTGAGAACTAACAAATTACAGTGAATTAACAAATCAATAGAAAATCCAGCATGGTTCTATCTTTCCTGCCAACGATAACTTTGTTGTTCGAAACCTGCTAAATCTAAAACGCGGCTAATTACAGTACCAGCAACTTCTTCAATTGATTTTGGTAAGCTATAAAATGAAGGATTTGCAGGACAAATTATTCCGCCTGCTTCTGTAACCGATTTCATATTATTGATATGAATTAAGCTAAAAGGGGTATCACGAACAACTGCGATCAGTTTCCTACGTTCTTTTAGCACCACATCTGCAGCTCTAGATATTAGATCATTCGAAATACCATGCGCAATTCGCCCCAATGTACCCATTGAACAAGGTACAATAATCATGGTATCGTATTTGGCCGATCCTGATGCAAAGGGAGCATTGAAATCATTCTTTTGATAAAAAGTAAAATCTTTATAATCGTTATAATTCTGATTATCAAGTTCAAATTGCCAAACTTCCTTCGCATTATCGCTCATTACGATACCAACAGATTCAATTTGATCTTTTAACTTTTCCAATTGATCAAACAAAACCTTGGCATAGATAGAACCACTTGCGCCAGTTACAGCAACAATAACTTTCTTTTTATTCATATCACAAAATTAGCGAATTTATAAATAGGAAAACAGCAACAAAAAAGGGCCAGAACAAAGTTCTGACCCTACATCTACCTATGAAAAACATACCCTCGAAAGGGTAAGAACAAATATATATAAATTTTTAAAAAAAGATAGTTGTTAAGTGTTAAATCCAATAAATGTTTAGCACAAATAGTTTACTAAAAACAAAACACTGATTAACAGTTAATTACAGAATTTATTAAACTTTATTTTGTTGTTGATTTGATAAATGTATAACCATAACGCAGGAATTTCTACATCATTTAAGTCGAAAGCCAATTAAAAATGTGGCTAATTAAAGTATAAATACTTAGGCACTTCTGAAAAATTAATGTTATTTATCAGCTTAACTTAGAAGTAAATAGATTGTATTTTTTTATTAGAAATGACAGCCTATTTAGGAGTATGTATACTTTTGGAAAGATAGGAAATTAGAAAAGTTATTCTTTTAATTGGAACAATCAAAAGGATAGAACTTCTTTGGATAACCAGAACTAAGTTAATGGAGACTTTAATAAAGGACTGATATTAATCAATAGCAATAACGTTTACGGCTATTAAACCATTATCGTTAAGTTCGATTTCGAAAAAAACTTTCGTATCGATAAGTAGCGCATCTGAAAAGTCATCAAGTTCAAAAGAGATGTCTTGACAATTTTCATCTAGTATAATGCCACATTTGTTCTCAGGATCAATAAGAGCGATAACACCTACTCGTTTTTGAATCATCTTAAATTTTGAATAAAAAGCTGTGCAATTATAGGAATTTTAAGTATAATTAAACATACAAATTACCATAAATATGAACAACTATAAGCTCTAATAAAACTTTTAATATTTTTCTTTCTTTAAATAAACAATCGTCTTTATGCTTACAAATGTACAAACATAAACGCATCATAAAACTCAAGCACGTATTAAGCTATTAATATTACAGAAAGAAAATGAGGGTATTATCAGACAAAAGGCCCGGCATTCATTTTAATCGTTAAAATCAGTGAAGTAAGCATCATGGTATGGCTCACTGGATGAATTATAGAAATTTAAAACGGTATTATTAACGTATTTTTTATAAATAATCTCGAATTATTTTCCTCTTCCAAATATTGCACATAATTCTTTTAACCAGCTTTTTATAGAGGAAAGTTCATCTGTGTTTAATCTCCAACCCCAATTCCCTTCGGCTTTACCTGGCATATTCATTCTGGCATCACCGCTTAAACCAAGTATATCTTGAATAGGTATGATTGCTGTTTTAGCTGTAGAAGCATAAGTTAACCTGATTATTTCTTTGTGAATAGCTTTTTCAGCAATTTCACGTCCCAAATAAGTAATTAACCTTTGCTTGGTTAACTTATCAATTTCATTGTTAAACCACCCACGTAAAGTATTATTATCATGTGTACCAGAATATGCAATACAATTTCTATTAGTGAAGTTGTGAGGAATATGTGGAGAAATTGCTAAATGTGAACCAAAAGCAAACTGTAAGACTTTCATTCCAGGCAACTTAATGTCATCTCTTAATCGTTCTACTTCTTCAGTGATTTCGCCCAAATCTTCTGCAATAAAAGGCATTGCAGGAAACACTGACTTAATTTTTTCGAAAAAATCTTTTCCAGGCCCTTGCTGCCAAGTTCCATTAATCGCATTTTTATCTTGTGCTGGAACCTCCCAAAAGGATGAAAATGCCCTAAAATGATCTAAGCGAAGCAAATCAAACATTTCCATATTTTTCTTTAGTCGGCCAATCCACCATTCATATCCATTTTCCTTCATTAATTCCCAATTGAAGATTGGCATGCCCCAAAGCTGCCCGTCTTCGTTAAAATAATCAGGAGGAACACCAGCGACATGAGTAGGTTTTAAATGGTTATCAAGCTTAAAAAGTTCAGGCTGAGACCAAACTTCAACAGAATCGTAATCTAAATAAAAGGGTAAATCGCCAATAATTTCAATACCTTTTGAGTTTGAATAATCTTTTAACTTATGCCATTGTTTAAAGAAAATGTATTGTTGCCATTTAACCTGATCGATTTCTAACGCATATTTACTTTCAAATGAATGAAGTACTTTACTATTTCGAGTTTTAAAATCAGTTGGCCAATTATACCATTCTAATCTTTGATGATGACTTTTAATTGCCGTATAAAGCGCAAAATCTGCAAGCCATCCTTGCTCAGCGATACAGAAGTTATCATATTCTTCAATTAAATGAGCAGGCTTAATAGTGTTGAAAGTTTGATAAGCCTTGCTTAAAAGTGCTTTTCTTGAATGCTCCACATTTGAGAATAAAACCTGTCTTTCTAATTTCAGTTCTGCAGATTTTAAATCAGATTCATCCAACAAACCTTCACTTACAAGTTGTTCTAAATCAATCAATAAAATGTTACCAGCTTTAGATGAATTACTGGAATAAGGACTATGCCCATTCTCTTTTTTAGTAGGATTGAGCGGCAAAATCTGCCAGTATTTTTGATCGGTTTCTGCTAAAAAATTAACAAACTTAGTTGCTTCACAACCAAAATCGCCAATTCCATAAGGAGAAGGTAATGATGTGATGTGCATTAAAATACCTGCATTTCGTATATTTTGCTTTTGTTTTAGCTGAATTAATCCAATTTGTAAATCCTGGAAAATTTGACTTACCAGAATTCCTTCATTCAGGAAATCTTTCACATCATCCTGATTACTAATAACATTTCTCCAACAAGTTGGAGATAATTTAGGAAGCATGATTTGTGTATCTTCCCAGTTAAAATCATTTGCAAATCCTTTATTTGCTACTGATGCCAAACCAATTGGAACAGCAACTAAAACCCAGTTATTTTTATGTTTTCTAGCAAATGCAAATACGTTATCCTGGTATTTGCCGATTACCTTTAACGGAATGTATTCTCCAAGTTCAAAAACTGCCCGATTTTCCTTTCTGAACTTTATTATTTTTTTTGTTAACCACAGTTTTATTTTTCCAGAATATCGACTATCCCACTGTTTTTTTAGTGGTAACTCTTCCTCTAGATAATCATTAATTTTTTTGTAGTTAACTTTCCTTCTATTATCCGGATCAACCAAAGTCAAATCCCACAATTCGGTTCCCTGGTAAACATCAGGAATACCTGGGCAAGTGAATTTAAGAACAAGCTGAGAAAGACTATTTAAGATTCCAAAATCGGCTATTTTCGATAAGAGATTATTTATAATTTCAAAGCTCTGCTCCTTTTCATCGAGTAATTTAACAACAAAATCTTTTACAAACTGCTCATACTTTTCATTTGGTTCTGCCCAGTCTGACCGTTTTTTAGCTTCTCTTAAAGCCTTTTCTACATATAATTCTAATCGATTTTGGAGATCATCATCTTTCTCTCCCGGCATTGGCATGATGCCCAAAATGGTTTGAAAAACTAAGTAAGCATCGTTATTATGAACTGAATCAAAAATTGGATGGATGACTTTGGATTGTTGCACAGACTTAACGAAATCATCAACAGCTGTTTGCCATGCTATCGGAATATCAGTGAGTATATTCAATCGGGCCCTAAAATCCTCTCCCCTTTTAGTGTCGTGTGTAGAACTTCCATTTAAAGATAGTGGCCAGTTTTTTTGCCGATCAATCATCTTATGATGAAACTCTCTGATACTTATACCAAAGGCATTTGGAGAATCGCCTACTTCAGAATGACCAACAAACCGATTATAGGTAAACATCACCGTATCTTCCACGCCTTTTGCCATCAAAGGTCCAGTAAACTGCATCAATCGCTGATAAAACCTGCTTAATTTTTCCGATTGAGCAATACTTTGACTTTTTGATTCCTCAAGAAAAAGTCTTTTAAAAAATGAAGCCACATTTTTTAATTCAGTTTTTTTGCTAACCTCATTAATTATTTCAGCCAGTTTATCAGAATCACTTTCTGGCAATGGAAAATGATAGTTGTAGTATCTATAAACTGGCATTTGAATCAATATTTCTGCAATCCCCAGTTTAATTTCCACTGCCGTAACCGATTTCATTTCATTCTTTGAAATAAGTTCCAGAGCAAAAAACAACTCAAATAAGTTATTGAGTTCCCCTTGCATGTGCTCAAAAAGAATATTCCTTTTTTTCTCCTCAATTAGGATGGAAGCGTCAAGATTTTTTCCTGTTACATTTTCATAAATCTGATCAAACTTATTTCGATTTGCCTGATTTGTGAACAGGTTATTAACCATCGATAAAAAATCATATCCAGTATTACCTTGGGTTTCCCAATTCGATGGCATTTCTTCACCTTCTTCCAAAATCTTCTCTACAACAACATACACATCGCTTCCAATAGATTTCCTTAATCGATCTAAATATTGTTTTGGATCATATAGTCCATCAATATGATCAATACGTAAACCTTGAAAAACATCTTTTTTAACAAGATCAAAAATGTATTGATGGTAAAGTTTGAAGTTTTCTTCCTCTTGAATATTTAAACAAATTAAACTATTTACCGTAAAAAAACG
>SEDB01000366.1 GCA_004210715.1 Pedobacter sp. | reverse complement strand
TGTTCAATTTAGAAAAGAGTATGTGGATGTCTTAGATGATTTTGAGAATAGAAATACTTCTTCTTCCGTTTGTTTATCTAATGAACTTAGTTTTACCATTGAAGAATCATTAAATTACTTTCGGAGTTATTTTTTTTCCTTGGAAGATTTTCCACAGCGAACGAAAAAGCATATTTCCTCTCCAACCCAAAAATCGACATGTAAACGCTTGAATATGTTTTTAAGATGGATGGTTAGGGCCGATAAAAAAGGCGTAGATTTTGGAATTTGGTCTACTTTGAAGCCCAACAGTTTAATTTGTCCTTGCGATGTGCATGTTGATAGGGTAGGACGTTTATTGGGCTTAATCAACAGAAAGCAAACCGACTGGCTAACTGCAGTTGAATTAACAAAAAATTTAAAGCATTTTGATTGTAATGATCCGGTAAAATATGATTTTGCCCTCTTTGGACTAGGCGTAGAAAAAATACTATAAATCGATTTAAAAATTGAGAAATGTCAAAAAAAAGTTCATTTTTTAAATCAATCTTCTTATACTTACATAGTGTTTCTAATAGTAATTAGAATTTGTCTATCCCATATTGTTTATAAATGATTGCAGTTAATTTATCTGACGAAGATAGGTGGAAGAAATACAACGATTTTTCTCCATTAATTTCAATATTTAAGAAATTTCATCCCCTCAATGATGAAATCGAAAAGCGCATTAATCAGCATACTTTTCCCATCAGCTACAAAAAAAATAAATACCTTGTTTCACCAGTAGATCGCAATAAATATCTTTTTCTTATAGTTAAAGGTGTTGTGCGAGGCTTTATTAAAGATGGTGCTACTGAAATAACGACCTGGATTGCAAAAGAAAATGAAGTTGTAGGGACCATTCGGAATTTGTGGATAGATGGCGACTCTGAAGAATATTTGCAAGCTTTAGAAGACGTTGACTTGATTGCTATTCCCCATGTACTATCTGAATATTTGTACGAAAATTTTGCCGAAGCAAATATTGTAGGCAGAAAGATGATGGAGTTATATTACAGGTCTGCAGAAGAGCGAGCTTACCTTTGTAGAATTTCATCAGCAGAGAAAAGATACAAGAGATTTTTAGTCTCATTTCCTGATCTCATTAATCGGGTTTCCTTAAAATATATCGCATCCTTCTTAGCTGTCCGGCTTGAAACATTAAGCCGAATTAGGGCTAAAATCTAATAAATAAACAAATCACGATCAGAATAAATGTTTTGATATAATGGCTAAGGTCTACACGATTCTTAGCCATTTTTTTGTTTTGGCCAAATATTGAATATTGCTTAAAATTTGTATTCGAAAAACTACATGTGACTAGATAGTTGTTGATTAAAATCAATAAACGATCCAGACATAATGGCCCTATATGGCTATGGTAGAAAAAAAATAATCTCTTTTTCTTTGCTTTGTAGTATTGGTAATACAGTTTCTGACATTAATTG
The DNA here is from genome assembly GCA_004210715.1 of Pedobacter sp. Lineage (GTDB taxonomy): Bacteria > Bacteroidota > Bacteroidia > Sphingobacteriales > Sphingobacteriaceae > Pedobacter. Next base: position 1,112 of record SEDB01000366.1, on the reverse strand, counting down.
AACAAAAATAGACCTTAAAAATCGTCTGTTTTAACACTTGTATATATGCATTATTTAATATATTTTTGCGGCCCTTAAAAACAGAGAATATTGACTTTGTATTTAAACCCTAAAAGTCGTTTTAATCAACTATATACTGCGATTTTCGGGAACTGAAAGAAACTAATTTGAAATCGTTTAAGTCAGTTTTTAAGCAGAATTTTAGATGAAAGTTTAGAGTTCAAAAAGACAGAAGCATAAACAAAAACGCTCACAATATCCAAACAAAAAATATGAAAAAAAGCATACTCTTTGGTTTAGCTCTTACATTAAGTATTTTTAGTGCTGTAGCCCAGCAGAAAATGAAAGATGGTTCGGTTGCACAAAACAACTTACCAAACAAAGATGCCATTCTTGAATTAGAAAGTAACAATAAAGGTTTGTTGTTTTCGAGAGTTACGTTAAAGGATTCTAAAGACCCTTCTCCATTATCATCTCATACTGCTGGTATGATGGTTTACAATACACAAAGCGTATCCGATGTTGTACCAGGTATTTATTATAACGATGGAACTAAATGGATATTGGCTAGACAAGGGCAAGCGTCAAATATATCTTACAACCCCGTAACATACACAATAACTTTTGTGGATCCTGCTAGCAATCTTCCTGTAGCGATTGATTTGAAGGATGTGGTTAAAAAGAATGAAACCTTAACTTTTCTCGTAAAGCAAGAGAATGGAACTTACCTTTATACATCAGAAAATGGAAATAAAACAACCATCAATGTTCCTGCTGATGTTATTAATAATTTCCAAGCTATTGCGAATGACAATTCAGTAAGAACTATTCTTGAAAATATTTTTAAAAGTAACGGTGGAAATGTTTCTTACGATGGCGCTAATTTCACTTATGTAGATAATAGTGGAGTAAAGCAAACCATCAACATTTCGCAACTCATAAAAGCGAACGAAACGATTACCACTTTAATTGATAACAAAAACGGTACATACACTTATACTGCTGAAGATGGAAAACAAACCATCATCAATGTTCCAGCAAATGTGATTTCAAATTTTCAAACCATTGCGAATGACAATTCAGTAAGAACGATAATCGAAAATATTGTTAAA
>SEDB01000365.1 GCA_004210715.1 Pedobacter sp. | reverse complement strand
CGCTGGTCGGGCAAACAAATACAATTCAGTGGCCAACCACCACTGCCTGTCATCAATTGGATGGCATACATGTAAATTTGGTCAATATCTGGTCTCTCCTCGCGATCTACTTTAATACAAACGAAATGTTTATTCATTACTTCTGCAACTTCGAAATTTTCAAAACTCTCACGCTCCATCACATGGCACCAATGACAGGCAGAATAGCCAATACTCACTAAAATTAATTTATTTTCAACTTTTGCCTTTTCTAATGCTTCATTCCCCCATTCGTACCATTGAACAGGATTGTACGCATGCTGAAGAAGATATGGCGATGATGCATTAATTAAGTTATTGGGCTCAGAATGTAGATTTGACATAGAATTTGAACTATTGAATTGAAGTTGTAAAGCTATAAATTATCTACAAAGCTGTTCCTTTTTAGTTTTTGTTTTTATACTTTAGTCTATTCGTTACTGAACGATATTAAATGAATCAACAAGTATTACTTTTTAACTTTTTACTTACGATTAACTAGTTTTAACCCGTACCACATGAAAATCACGCACACCGAAATATACAGATTCAGCATACCTATGGAACCTTTCGTAATTGCAACCGGAACGATGCATTTTGCTCAAAACGTGTTAATTAGAATTTACACTGACGAAGGTATTCACGGAATAGGCGAATGCTCTGCATTTCCAATGATTGTAGGTGAGACACAAGAAACTTGCATTACGATGGCTAAAGATTTTGCTGCAATTATTAAAGGAAAAGATCCCTTAGAAATCCCAGAAAGAATGAATGATTTGTTGGGATATGCTGATCACAATAGCACCATAAAAAGTGCTTTCGATATGGCGCTATTTGATATTTCGGCTAAACATGCTGGATTGCCATTGTATAAATTTCTGGGTGGAACGAAAAGAACAATAGAAACCGACATGACTATTGGAATTGATACGCCGGAAGGAATGGCTACAACTGCATTAAAATATGTAGAAAAAGGTTGCAGAATAATTAAAATTAAACTTGGTAAAAAAATTCACGATGATATTGAGCGTGTAAAACACATTCGTGAAGCAGTAGGGAGTGGAATTACCTTACGCTTAGATGCTAACCAAGGTTGGAGCTTCGATGATGCTTTGTTTGCCTTGGGCGAACTTGAAAAATACAATATCGAATTCTGCGAACAACCTATGCGTACCTGGTACGATGATAAACTGCCTGAACTAAATTTAAATACTCCAATTAAACTAATGGCTGATGAGAGTTGCTATAATCACCACGATGCCCGCAAATTGATCAATAGCCAATCAACCACTTACTTAAACATTAAATTTTCTAAGTCTGGAGGAATTTTAGAGGCACAGAAAATACACGAAGAAGCTTTGCAAACTGGTGTTAAGTGCATGATTGGAAGCATGCTAGAAAGTAGAATTGCCTTAACGGCGAATTTACATTTTGCTCTCGCGAGTCCTAATGTAGAGTTCTTCGATTTGGATACTGCACTATTGGGCCATTTAGCTGATCCTTGTGTTGGCGGACTAACTTATAACGGTTACTTTCTTGATGTTCCTGATGAAATCGGTATCGGTGCAGAAGCTGATGAGTTTTTCTTAGAGCAATGTGAAAGTTGGACGATTTAGGTTATTGGAAAATTAATCAGCGGTAAGCACTAACGAACCAACATCTCTGCAAGTGCTGTACTATCCCCGTTAAAAGCATTAAAATCAACTACATGACCAATACCATTAATTTTTGCTTTGTCGGAATGCTGCCAGAATTTCCAAAGGCTTTTATCCATTCTTAATTTTGGCTGATAATAATGTGCAATCCAAAGCGGGTAGCCATCTAATTTTTCCTCTAAATTATCTTCGTAAAATTTTAATCCAGTATAAATTATTGGCCGAACTTTAGTTTTCATTTCCACATAAGTCAAAAAATCAGAAAGTTCCAAACGCATTCTCAAAGGAGAAACCCCATCCAAGGTTTCAATATCTACAACTGGTGGCAAATCTCCCTTTTCGATATTAACCACCTGTAAAAAAAACTTTGCTTGTGCTTTCCCGCTCTTTTTTGGCCTAAAAAAATGATATGCACCACAAATGACCCCAGCTTTTGGAGCCTCCCGCCAGTTACGTTGAAAATAAGGATCAACCGTTAAAAGACCTTCCGTAGCTTTTATAAAAGCGAAACTGACCTTCACATCATCATCCTTCATTTCTTTAACCTTTTGCCAGTTTATTTTACCTTGGTAATAAGAAACATCTATGCCATGAACATTATACTTTTTAGGTATTTTAATATTGAAGCTTTCGTAAGTCCGGTAGTTGGGATCCTGCCCCCAATCTCTAATCCATCGCCAGGTTGAAACAAAACCATTTAAGATATAGCCATAATAAAGTGGAGAAAGTAAGATTTTTATGCACCGATTTTTTTCGAGTTGCAGGTCTTTTTGTAACAGCAGGCTTTCTTTTTTCTGATGACATAATTTATTTCAATCTGCTAAGTTGAGGAAAATGTGGGAAATAAAAAAAAGCATTTGCAACACTTTTAATATTTTCAAAAATGATCCAAAGCATATTTCTAAACGACTAAAAATTAATTTGTAAAGCAAAACCTGTTCATTTATTCCAGTTCCAGCCCTGCTGTCCCTCCAATCTTTTTGGGGAGCGCTAGATTGTTCAGAAAGGTTATTTCGCCCAAAAAGGATTTCCGTACCATCAGGTCTAGGTGGCCACAAACAGGCTCTAATTAACGATATTAGGCTAACCATACAACCCAAGCCTAACTATATCTCTATATTCCTATATGGCTCAATAAAGGCTTTGGCTATAAAGAAAACTTTCCTACCATTAAGCTTAATAACACTGCCTCAGGTATTTCGACAAGTACTTTGCAAATAATCTAACAAGCCAAACTATATCCCTATATTTCTCCTATGTTTGCGAAGAATCTTTTAAAGGTTTAAATTGTAATCACTTAAGTGAAGAAGGATGAGAGCGGATGTATTTCTAAACAACATTCACTTGTATGTTCACATATAGATATTGCC
>SEDB01000054.1 GCA_004210715.1 Pedobacter sp. | reverse complement strand
TATTTATAGCTAGCTTTGCGCATGATAAAATCCATGACAGGATACGGCTTAGCAACAGCCGATTATGCGAATGCAAAATACAGTGTCGAAATCAAATCGCTCAACAGCAAATTTCTTGAGCTGAATTTAAAATATCCTAAAGCTTTTTCCGATAAAGAGTTGATTCTACGCAACATTTGTAGCAAAGATATCGAACGCGGTAAAGTGAGCTTAAGTATTAATGTAGAGCGAGCCAATGGAGAAGTAACAGGTGCTACAATTAATACTGCATTATTAACTCATTATTATAATCAATTGGTTTCTGTTAATTCCGAATTAGGAGCAAACAGTACTAACCTTTTGCAAACTGCTTTAACTTTTCCTGATGTAATTTCTTACAAAGAGGAGAGTGTAAGTGAGGATGAATGGAATCATTTATATCAGATATTTACGCAGGCCCTGGCTAATTTCAATAAGTTTAGGGAAGATGAAGGTTCCGTTTTAAAAGCCGATTTAGAATTGAGAATCAAAAATATTCTTTCTTACTTCAAATCAGTTGAAGAACTGGAGCCTAAAAGAATCTCTGCCATACGTGATAAATTTTCTCAGTTTTTAGATGATGCGGTAGGAAAAGTGAATATAGACCAAAATCGTTTTGAGCAAGAATTGATTTATTACATCGATAAAATCGACATTACAGAAGAAAAGACACGACTAAAAAGTCATTGCGATTATTTCTTGCAAACATTAGCAAGTAAAGAGGCGAACGGTAAGAAAATGGGATTCATTTCACAGGAAATCGGTAGAGAAATTAATACGATGGGGGCAAAGGCAAATGATGCTCAAATGCAGCAATTTGTTGTTGGAATGAAAGAGGAGTTAGAAAAAATTAAAGAACAATTATTGAACGTTTTATAGAAAGCTTAACGCTTCAAGCTCAAAGGTTAAAGCTTTGGACTTTTAGCTTTAGTCTTTAGTTTTAAAAAAATGAAGCAAGGCAAACTAATCATATTTTCAGCTCCATCGGGAGCAGGTAAAACTACCATTGTACACCACCTATTAACAAAATTTCCGGAGCTGAGCTTTTCGATTTCTGCGACAACACGCGAATCAAGAGGAACTGAAATTCATGAAAATGACTATTATTTCATCAGTAAGGAAGAATTTCTTCATAAAGTTGCACACCAGGAGTTTGTAGAATTTGAAGAGGTTTATAATGGGACCTTTTATGGTACTTTACGTTCAGAAATTGAGCGCATTTGGAATGATGATAAACATGTGATTTTTGATATTGATGTTGAAGGCGGTATTCGTTTGAAAAGAAAATATGAGGAAGATGCTCTGGCTATTTTCGTTCAGCCGCCATCGTTAGAAGTTTTAAAAGAACGTTTGAGTGGTAGAGGAACAGACAGCCCTGAGAAATTGCAAGAGCGTTTTGTAAAAGCTGAAAAAGAGTTAACCTACGCAGATAAATTTGATGTAATTCTGAAGAATTATGATCTGGAAACTGCTTGTAAAGAAGCAGAGGAGTTAGTGAGAAATTTTTTAAAAAGTTAACAATAAGTGATCTTCATTGCCAGATACGAAGCAATCTCATACCACGTTCATTAATTTAGATAGGTCATTAATATTGCTTCGTACTTCGCAATGACGATTTTTTAATACTGGAAACCATAAATTGAAAACGGGTCTATTCTTTGGTTCTTATAATCCCATTCATACCGGGCATTTGATTATCGCAAACTATATGGCGAATCATACTAGTCTTGATGAAATTTGGCTGGTGGTATCGCCTCACAACCCGTTAAAAGATAAAGGCGGTCTATCGAATATGTATGACCGGCTGGAAATGGCAAATCTCGCCACGGAAAAAGCTGAAAACATCAAAGTCAGTGACATTGAATTTTCATTGCCTCAACCATCTTATACCATTGATACCTTAACTTATCTTCACGAACGTTACCCAAGCAAAGAATTTGTATTAATTATGGGGGCGGATAATCTGGTGTCGTTTAAAAAATGGAAAAACTATGAGGTACTTCTGAAGAACTACCAAATTTATGTTTACCCACGCCCTGGTGCTGATGTGAGTGAGTGGGAAAATCATCCAGCGATAACCTTCACGGAAACACCTTTAATGGAAATCTCCTCTACATTTATTAGAAAGGCTATAAAGGAAGGTAAAAACGTACAATTCTTTTTGCCAGATAAAGTGATTGATTTTATAGACGGCAAAGGCATGTATAAATAATTTACGATTTTAGATTTTAAAATTACGATTTATGAATTACGCTTTAGAAAATGTTTATTATACCTTTTAAAGGGATTGAAAAAATCTAAAATCGTAATTCATAAATCTAAAATCTATTTATTTCCAACCGCCACCTAAGGCACGATATAAATTCACTACCGATTGTAATTTTTGTAATCTATCATTAATTCCACTTAACTGGGCCGTTAATAAACTTTGTTCCGAAGTTAAAACATCAGTATAGTTCGTAGCCGAACTGTAGCGTAATAATTCTTTTGTAAAATCAACAGCTTTGGTTAAAGAAGCGATTTGCTTTGCTCTGGTTTCTTCTTTTTCAGCAGCAGTTTGATAAGCATATAAAGCGTTAGACACTTCTTGTCCGCCAGTTAAAAGTGCTTGTTGAAAGGCATAAAAAGCAATTTGTTGATTGGCCTGAGCGGTAGTTAAACGGGCTTTATTAGCACCTTTAGCAAAGATAGGCTGGGTTAATCCACCAACTAAATTATAGAAAATCGAATTATCGAAGAAGTTGCTCAATTGCAAACTCGTCAATCCGCCAGTTGCAGTTAATGTTAAAGCAGGGTAGAAGTAAGTTTTGGCAACATTCGTATTTTCAAATGCAGACCTAAAACCAAATTCAGCGGCGATTACATCGGGTCGGTTTTGTAGAAGCTGTGCTGAAACACCTGTTTGTAAATTTGTATAAGGTAACTGCTGATCTAACGTAGTTCGGTTAATTGTTCCTGGTGCCTTAGCCAATACCACACTTAAAGCATTTTCAGCTTCTTTAATGCTTCTTTTTAAATCTGGAAGTGTTACCTGAGCCGCATATAAGTTGGCTTCACTTTGAACAACTGCAGCCCCATTCACAACCGCACCTTCTTTAAGCGCTTTCATGGTTTCTACATCCGCTGTTCTAATTTTAATGGTTTGCTCGGTAATTGCCAGTTGTTTATCCAAAGCAAGCAGAGTATAATAGCTATTGGCAATAGTGGCAATTAGCTGTGTTTGAACAGCTCTTTTTGCTGCATCACTTTGAAGCAAAGTGGCATAGGCCGCACGTTTAGCGCTGCTTAACTTTCCCCAGATATCAGCTTCCCAGGCTGTGCTTAAAGCAGCTCTGTAAGTTTGTGTTTCCAAATTGATATTGATTCCTGCTGGAAAATTTAGTGCCGCTTGTGATTGTTTTGCATCTGTAACCGATACATCGGCCTGCAAGCTTGGTAAAAAAGCTGCACGACTTTGGCGTAAGGTTGCCTCAGAAATTTTAATGCGTTCAATGGCTTGTTTCAAATCCAGGTTTTCATTTATTCCCTGCTGGATTAAGGATTGTAATGTCGTATCAGAGAACAGACTTTTCCATGGCAAATCTGCCATGGTTGTTGTATCTGTGGTATTGTTATCTCGGTATAAACCTTCGTTCTTAACTTGTGGGCGATTGTATTTTTGAGTTACGCAAGCGCTTAAGCTTAGAATGGTAAAACCGATTAAAATGGAATGCTTATATGTGAATTTCATGTTCGATTTAATTAATGTTTACTGTTAGCTGTTGCTAATTCGTACTCTTCAGGCGTTTGCTCTTTTTCAATTCCTTCCTCAAAAGGAGATTTGTTACTGATTCTTTCCTGTAACGACTGGAACACGATGAATAATGCTGGGATCACAAACACCCCGAAAATCGTTCCGATTAACATACCACCAACAGCACCTGTACCAATTGATTTATTCCCTGATGCACCTACTCCTGAAGAAAGCATCAATGGTAATAGACCTAAAATAAAGGCGAATGACGTCATTAAGATGGGGCGTAAACGGGCTGTTGCGCCGTCAATTGCCGCATTAACAATGCTCATTCCTTTACGGCGCCTGTCTACGGCATATTCCACAATCAGAATGGCGTTCTTGGCCAATAAACCTACAAGCATGATTAGCGTAATTTGGGTGTAGATGTTATTATCTATACCAAAAATCTTATCGAAAATAAATGTTCCAGCTAAACCAATTGGAAGAGATATCAATACAGCCAGTGGTAAAATATAACTTTCATACTGAGCAGCTAATAAGAAATAAACGAAAATTACACACAGTAAAAAGATAAAAATCGTTTGGCTACCACTGCTCATTTCCTCACGGGATAAACCTGAGAATTCATAACCATAACCTGCAGGCAAGTGCTTTGCAGCTTCTTCCTGAACAGCGGCCAGTGCATCACCAGAACTAAAACCTGCATTTGGGTTACCTGTTACAGCAATTGAGGTAAATAAATTGAAACGGGAAATTGCTTGTGGACCATAAACTTTCGTCAGCGTGATAAACTCTGAAACCGGAGCCATTTGTCCATCCTTGTTTCTCACAAAAATACGGGTTAAGGTTTGTTCATTGGCACGGTATTGTGCATCTGCCTGATACATTACCCTGAATTGCTTACCAAACTTATTAAAGTTTGAAGCATAAACACCACCATAGTAGCCTTGCATCACGCCTAAAACATCGGCAACTGTTAAACCTGCCTGTTTTACTTTGGCAACGTTCACATCAATTTGATATTGTGGGAAGTTAGGGTTAAATGAAGTAGAAGCATATTGAATTTCCGGACGCTGACTTAAGGCGGCTAAAAATGTATTGCCTACCTCATTAAATTTCTTAATATCACCACCGGTTTTATCCTGTAACTGGAATTCAAAACCACCACTTGTACCAAAACCCTGGATGGTTGGTGGAGCAAAGAAAATAATTTTTGCACCTTTAATGGTGGCTGTTTTGGCAAATAATTCACCGATAATCGCCTTTACATCGCGGCCTTTTCTTTCATCCCAAGGGGTTAAACGGGCAATTACCATTCCGTAAGAACTACCTGAGCCTGAAATCATACTTCGGCCTACTACTCTTAATGAGTTTTTGATTTCTGGAATCTGATGCGCAATACTGTCGATTTTCGCAATTACAATACTGGTTTCTTCCTGAGATGTTCCTGCAGGCAATGAAATATCAGACATGATTGTTCCCAAATCCTCATTCGGTACGAAACCTTTTGGCGTGGTATTCATCGTCCACACTAAAACTACGGTAAACAAGGCGATACCTAAACCAACGATCCATTTCTTTTTAGATAAAAAACCGATTGACTTTTTATACTTGCCTGTAACTGCATCAAATGAAGTGTTGAAAGCCCCATAAAAACGCTCTAAGAAATTTTTCTTTTTGCCATGATCATCTTTGTGAGGTTTTAAAAATAAAGCACACAAAGCCGGACTTAACGTTAACGCATTAATCGCCGATAAAATGATGGAGATCGCAAGTGTTAAACCAAACTGTTTGTAAAATACACCAGATGAACCCTGGATAAAACTCACCGGAATGAATACCGCTGCCATTACCAAAGTGATCGAAATAATCGCTCCGCTAATATCATCCATCGCATCAACAGTAGCCTTTTTAGCATCCGTGTAACCTTCATCGAGCTTTGCGTGAACCGCTTCTACTACCACAATGGCATCATCTACCACAATACCAATTGCGAGCACGAGGGCAAAAAGGGTTAATAAGTTGATGGTAAAACCAAATAAACTCAGGAAGAAAAATGTACCTACAATCGCCACCGGAACACTGATGGCTGGAATTAAAGTAGAACGGAAATCCTGTAAAAAGATAAATACTACTAAGAACACCAAAATAAATGCTTCAATTAAGGTGTGTATTACTTTCTCAATTGAAGCATCCAGGAAATCGTTTACGTTAACCAATGTAGCATAATGAACGCCCTTTGGAAAAGATTTTTGAGCTTCATCCAAAGTGGTAATTGAATTTTCGATAACTTCTTTCGCATTGGAACCAGCCGTTTGGTTGATGGCAATACCCAAAGCAGGCTTTCCATTGAATCTTACTGTACTGGCATAACTCTGTGCACCAAGTTCGATTCTGGCGATGTCTTTCAGTCGAAGAATTTGTCCGTTAGCGTCTGTTTTAATGATGATATTGCTGAATTGAGCTTCATCTTTTAAACGACCCGTATATTTTAAAGTATATTGAAATGCCTGATCTCCCTGTTCTCCAAACTGACCAGGAGCAGCTTCCACGTTTTGATCGGCCAAGGCAGTGTTAATATCGCTCGGTACCAAACCATAAGTAGCCATCACATCTGGTTTAAGCCAGATTCGCATGGTGTAATCGAGTGTTCCGAAAGCACTGGCATCACCCACACCATTAATACGTTTGATTTGCGGGATGATGTTGATGTTCGCATAATTCTGCAAAAACTTTTGATCGTATGATGGATCATCACTGTATAGACCGAAGATTAACACGTTACTGGCCTGTCTTTTGGCCGTAATCACACCTGATCTCGTAACCTCTGCTGGCAATAAACTTGTTGCCCTTGCAACCCTGTTTTGAACGTTTACTGCTGCCAAATCGGGATTGGTGCCCAATTTAAAGTTAATGGTAATGGTTGCTGTACCATCATTACTGGCTGTAGAAGTCATGTAAGTCATGTCCTCCACACCATTAATTTGTTCTTCGAGCGGAACAACCACGCTATTCATGACCACATCGGCATTCGCACCCTGGTATGAAGTAGAAACCTGCACCGTTGGCGGAGCAATTTCGGGGTATTGTGAAACCGGTAATGTAGCTAAACCTAAAACACCGAGGATTACGATGATGATGGAAATAACTGTGGATAGAACCGGTCTTTCTATAAATTTCTTAAACATAATGTTGAATTATCCCAAAGGGATGCCTTTGGCACGATTAGCAATAAAACTATTTTTTAATGTCAGCATAAACTGAATCAGCACTTTGCTCTTCAGGTTTAATTTTGGCACCATCTTTTAATGATTGAAAACCTTCCAATACGATTTTATCTCCTGCCTTTAAACCTTTAGTTACCACATAGAACTTATCTTTAGCCAAATCCATAATCTGGATTTCAGTGCTGATAATTTTAGATGAATCGCCTAAAACGTAAACAAATTTCTTTCCTTGTAAATCGATTGTTGATTTTTGAGGAACAAGAATTGCGTTTTCAACTTTCTGTGGGATTCTAACAGAGGCACTTGCTCCAGATTTTAAAAGTGAAATTGGATTTGGAAAAGTAGCTCTCAAACTTGCAGAACCAGTTGCAGTGTTTATCTGACCATTAATAGATTCAATTTTACCATTTTGAGCGTACACATTACCATCCGCCAGTACTAAACTAACTGCAGGAATATTTTTCATTTGTTGAGCCAAAGTGTTTCCCTCATACGTTTTCGAAAAATCTAAAAGTTGTTTTTCATTTAAAGAGAAATAGGCATAAACCTTTGAAGTATTTGATACGGTTGTTAGTGGTTCGGTACTTGAACTACTTACCAGGCTACCGTTTCTGAAAGGAATACTGCCTACAACGCCATCCACAGGACTTTCTATAGAAGTGTAACTTAAATTAACCTGCGCATTTGCTAAAGTTGCTCTTGCCTGTGCAAGCGCCGCTTTTCTACTTTGCAAGGTTAATTGAGCAGCATCAAGATCATACTTGCTGATGATATCTTTTTCAACCAATGGTTTGGTTTTGTTTACCTGCAATTGCGCTGCATTCACATCAGCTTCTGCGCTGCTGATGGCCGCTCTTGCTGTTCTTACTTCTTGCTCGTATTGAGGTGCCATGATGGTAAACAGCAACTGACCTTTTTTAACAACCTGACCTTCATCTACCAGTATTTTTTGAATGAAGCCATCAACCTTTGGACGTATGTCAATATTTTGAATGCCTTCTATTGTCGCTGGATAGTCTGAATTTAATTCTGTTGTTTGTGCAGCAACGGTAAAAACCGGGTAAGCCTGCGGACCAGCCGCCGCCGCAGCTGCTGCTTTTTTCTGTTCATCATTATTTCCGCATGACGCTAAAAGCATAGCGAGGCTCATGCTAAAAAAGAGAGTTGTTACTTTTCTCATGGACTATTTCTGTGTGTGTTTAAATTTAATTTCCGGAGTTTGAAAACGTTGCCAAAATTTGGGTTTTGACTCGCTGATTTCTGCCCAAAAATAGCGCCTAAAAAAAAATAAGTCTGTCCAAATTCTGTCATTTAATCAATCGATTGATTTATTTTTTAAATTAAAACCTCATTAGAATTGGTTAAAGCGCTGTTATTTAGTGAATTGAGGTTTTATTTATAGCTAAATGTTGTGTGTAAATATCTTGAGACACATGTTAAAGCATGTTAAAATGCTTTGAAATTAGAACGAAAAGTGGATCTGTTGATAGATAAAAAAGTCTATTATACAGCACAGTTAGTGTATCTTATACACATATTCAGTAAGCAATCCTTTAAAACTTAAAATTGAGTTAATGAAAGCTTAGTTTTATTAGATGGTAATAGCTGTAATATCGGGCTTGTTTTACAACTTACCTTCAAAAACCAACTTAGCAGGACCGCATAAAAATACATTCGTAAAATTTGTTCCATCGTAATCGAACTCAATTTTAATGTCGCCGCCCAATACTTTGATATTGGTTTTGATATGACCCAATTGATTTTTATATTTTGCGATAGACATAGCAACAGCCGTTACGCCAGTACCGCAGGCGTAGGTTTCATCTTCAACGCCACGCTCATAAGTTCTTACGAATAAGTGATCGCCCATATCTTCAACAAAGTTCACATTAATGCCTTTGGCACTGTAAATATCATTGTAGCGAATTTTCTTGCCTTCGGTAAAAACGTCAAAATTCTTTAAATCGGTTTGCAAGCTAACATAATGTGGAGATCCTGTATTCAAAACAAATGCATCGCCATCATTGGTAATGGTATTCACATCAATCATTTGAAGATCTACCCATTCGCCTGATGCTGAAATTCTGGCATAATGCGGGCCATCTACTGCCAAAAAGTTGGTTTCCTTTTCAATAATACCAAGCTGTTTTGCGAAAGCAACAATGCATCTTCCACCGTTTCCGCACATGCTTCCTAATTTACCATCGGCATTGAAATAATGCATCTCAAAATCGAAATCTGCATGTTTAGTTAAGAACATTAAGCCATCTGCACCAATACCAAATCTTCTGTCGCAAAGTTGCTCAATCCATTCATTATCAATATCCTTCAAAGGACTCATGGTATGGTCTATCAAAATAAAATCGTTACCTGCACCTTGATATTTAAAGAAATTGATTTTCATTGAATGGTATTATTTTAATGGCCAACAGCCTTGATTAATGATGTAAATTTGTCAGTAAAGTAAATATAAACACATAAAAGATTTCATCAAACCTTCATTTTTAAATGCAATATTTGAGTTGCAAAAGCTACTTAAACGCCACTGTTTCTTAATTTAACATTTTTTAACATGACATTAAGTGCTTTAACAATACAAATATCGTTTATATGGTATTAAATTTGAATAAACTTACGAAAGAAAATTTGAGCAGATAAAAACTGCTGGAGCATTCTGCTTAAACCAAAGTGAATAAGTGCTCTCGCAAAATTAAATTAACAAAGGGTTATCATAAGCAAACAAATCGCTAGCAATAAGGCTTATAATAACTTCTGGATTAAAGAAAAACAATATACAAACACATGAAACCATTAAAAGCTGATCGCAAATAATTTGAAAAACGCTTTTAATAGCTTCATGACCATTAAAAAACAATATACAAACACATGAAAAAAATATTAGGAATTACCGTGTTAGCTGCTTTTATAGGTGGGGCAGCAGCAATTGGAGGTTATAAACTATTTGAGCGTAACCAAACGGGAAGTACAATTTCTGAAAAACAGAACTTATACTTTGCCAATAACCCACTTAAAATTTCTTCAGCTGGCACAGCGGATTTTACGCAAGCAGCAGCTGCGGTTGCGCCAGGGGTTGTTCACATTAAAACAACTTATGAAGCTAAAAGCGGCGGCGGCAGCAGAAGTTCTTCTCCTTTTGATATGTTTGATGATTTCTTCGGAGGAGGAGGCCGTCAAATGCAACGTCAGCCTAAAGCGGCATCGGGTTCGGGTGTAATTATCAGTCAGGATGGTTATATTGTGACCAATAATCACGTAGTTGAAAATGCTTCAAAAGTAGAAGTGGTTTTAACCGATAGACGTAAAGTTGAAGCTACGGTTATTGGACGTGATCCGAACACCGATTTAGCTTTAATTAAAGTGAATGCTACAGGTTTGCCAGTGGTAAAAATGGGTAATTCAGACAATGTTCAGGTAGGAGAATGGGTTTTGGCAGTGGGTTTCCCACTTGATTTACAAACAACTGTTACTGCCGGAATTGTAAGTGCTAAAAACAGAAGCATAGGTATTATTGGTCGCGAGCAACAGGGCAATGAAATTACCGAAGAAGAATATCGTGAATATCAACGTACTGGTAAAAGACCACAAGCGCCAGCAAACACAAGTATCGAATCATTTATTCAAACCGATGCTGCAATTAACCCTGGAAACAGTGGTGGCGCTTTGGTAAATGCAAATGGCGAATTGGTTGGGATAAACTCAGCAATTGCTTCACAAAGTGGCTATAATCAAGGTTATGGTTTTGCTATCCCGGTTAACTTAGCACGTAAAATTGTTGACGATTTTATGAAATACGGATCGGTTAAACGTGGTTACATTGGTGTAAATTTCTACCCATTAAGTGGAGATGAAAAACCAGAGGGCATTACAACTTCTGAAGTGAGCGGTTTATACGTAAGTGATGTTGTTGCTGGTGGCGGTGGTGCTGCTGCAGGAATTAAAAAAGGCGATATCATTAAAAAAGTTGATGGTATGGTTATAAATGATTCTCCGGATTTACAAGAAAAAATCGGTCGTTTAAATCCAGGTGATAAAGTGAAGTTGAGTGTATTAAGAGATGGTTCGTTAAAAGATATCACGGTAACGTTAAAAGGTGAATCGAGCATTGGTTTAACTGCTAATAATACCGCTTCAAAAAGTGTTGAGGTTTCAAAATTAGGTGCAACATTTGCACCTGCAACCCAAGCGCAAAAAACCAAATTTGGTATTAGTGGAGGTGTTGTAGTTACCTCAGTAGTTACTGGAAAAGCTTTTGACAATATAGGAGTTGAGAAAGGTCTAATCATTACGAAAGTGAATGGTCAACCAGTAAATTCAGTGGCAGATGTTCAAAAAGCCTTGCCTCAGGGAAGAAATAACATGATTAGTATTTCTGGTGTGGGCGAACAAGGAACTTACAATTTTAGTTTCCCGGCTCAATAGTCAGAATTTATAGAAAAAAAAATGTCCCGATTTACCAGAGGGCACTGAAAAAGTAGACTTAAAAATGGTCTATAAAAAGATTAGCGGATGGGTAGGTTATAAGATCTCCATCCGCTTTTTGTTTTTTGAGTATTTTTATATTTTTACGGGGCCCA
>SEDB01000364.1 GCA_004210715.1 Pedobacter sp. | reverse complement strand
GAATCGTGCGCATCTTTGCCGAATAATTCGGTAGCCATTAAAACCAAAAGCGGACGAACACGTTTGCCACCCAGGTTGATAATATAAGTTATCGGATCGTAAAGCTGTTTAGGCTGATCGGGAAACTTTAAATTTTGTATTGCTGTATCTAGGATTTGTTGTAATTGCTCTGTAGTATGCATGCTTTGCGTAAACATTGTGTTGTAATGGCACAAATGTCTTAATTTTTAATCAGGAATAAGTGTAAAATCGATCTGGCGTTTAGAAAGATCAACTTTTTTGACACGAATCATCACTTCATCCCCTAGTTGATACTTTTTCTTTTTTCTTTGACCTACAATACAGTAGTTCTTTTCATCCAGAACGTAAAAATCATCAGATATATCACGCAGGCGAATCATGCCTTCGCATTTATTTTCTTCAATTTCTACATACATGCCCCATTCGGTCACGCCAGAGATAATCCCTTTATATTCTGTACCAATATTTTCTTCCAGATATTCGGCTTGTTTATATTTAATTGATGCTCTTTCAGCGTCAGCAGCACGTTTTTCCATGGCTGAAGAATGTGCACAAGCCACTTCGTAAAATTCTGCATCTGCAGATTTCCCCCCATCTAAATAAGTTTGCAGTAATCTGTGCGCCATCACATCGGGGTAACGGCGAATAGGCGAGGTAAAGTGGGTATAATACTCAAAAGCTAAACCGTAGTGACTGGTTTTTTTAGTGGAGTAAATAGCTTTTGCCATTGAACGAATGGCCAAAGAGGTTAAAATGTTCTGTTCCTTTTTACCTTCAACATCAGCCATTAAATGGTTTAGTGATTTTGCAATTTCCTTATCTGATTTGGTGTTGATTTTATATCCAAAACGAGAAGCAAAAGTTGCAAAGGTGTTCAGTGTTTCCATATTTGGAGAATCGTGAACACGATAGACAAACGTGAGCTTCTTTTCGCCTTTTTGTTTCTTCGCAACGAATTCTGCTACTTTACGATTGGCTAAAAGCATATAGTCTTCAATCAGCTTGTGGGCATCTTTTCGTTCTTTTACATAAACGCCGATCGGTTTACCCGATTCATCGAGCTTAAATTTAACTTCAGTACTTTCAAAACTAATGGCGCCATTTTTAAACTTACGATCGCGGAGAATGTAAGCCAGCTCGTTTAATTTTAATATTTCAGTTGCGTAATCGCCTTCTTTATTTTCGATCACTTCTTGCGCTTCCTCATAGCTGAATCTTCTGTCAGAATGAATTACTGTTCTACCGTACCATTCAGACTGAATATTTGCCTGCTCATCCAATTCGCATTCAGACTGAATATTTGCCTGCTCATCCAATTCGAAAACTGCTGCAAAACACAATTTATCTTCATGCGGACGAAGTGAGCAAACACCATTGCTCAAACGTTCTGGTAACATCGGAATCACGCGGTCGACCAAATAAACTGATGTAGCCCGACTGTAAGCCTCTTTGTCTAAATCCGTTCCCTGGATCACATAGTGAGAAACATCAGCAATGTGGACCCCAATTTCATGGTTTCCATTTGGGAGTTTTTGATAAGAAATGGCATCATCAAAATCCTTGGCATCAGCCGGATCTATGGTAAAAGTGAGTACGTTTCTAAAATCTTTCCGCCTGTATCGGCCAATGGCACAAAAATATCATGCATCATTTTCTTATCATCAGCGATAACGAAAGCGAAGCGATCGGATATTTTAATTACGCCGGTAAAATCTGATTTGGCTCTTTTGATGATTTCTACTACTTCGCCATCATTTTTACGACCACTTTTCTTTGCAAAAACATAAGCTTTAACGGTATCGCCATGGAGTGCGTTTTTTAGTTTACGGGGAGCAACGAAAACATCTTTTTCAAATTCATCCTGCGGAACGATATAAGCTGAGCCATCTGCGGTCATATCAACCGTTCCAATAATGAAGTTTTGTAGCTCTTTAAGTTTGAATTTACCTTTTTCAGGTTCAAGATAAATCCCGGCACTTTTTCCCTCTTTCAGAACATCTAAAATGGTTTCTCTTGATTCCTGATCATTCAGATTTAACTTGGCCGAAACCTGTTTATAATTAAGGAGCTGATTATTGTTTTTTTCAAATACATCACTAACCAATTGATTCAGAACCAATTTTATATTACCCGATTTCTTTTTTGCCATATGCTAAAACTGAATTTACCGAAGATACAGAAAAGATGCAAAGGAAGGAAAGAAGCTAGATGGAAAATGGTTGATGGATGACGAAAAAGGATCGATGATAAATTTTGGTTCCAAGGCCAAAGCTCTGGCAATAACCACTCGCTGCCGTTGACCGCCGCTAAATTCATGCGGATAGCGGTTGAAATGCTCTTCTTTTAAACCAACTTTATTCAATAAATCGAGTACCTTTTGTTTTCTTTCACTATCGTTTTTTAATAAATTGTGTACTTGTAAAGGCTCTAAAATAGATTGCCCGATACTTAACTTAGGATTTAAAGACGCATAAGGATCCTGGAAAACAATTTGAATATCCTTTCGTAATTTCCTCAACTCAGCTCTGCTGATGTTGGTTATGTCTTGTCCATTAAAAAGAATACTGCCAGAAGTGGGTTGGATCAATCGTAAAATTGTTCTACCCAGCGTGGTTTTACCACAGCCAGATTCGCCTACTAAACCCAAAGTTTCTCCGGGAAAAACCTCAAAATTAATCTGATCTACCGCTTTAACATAGTCGGTGGTTTTGCCAAAAAGTCCGTTGTGAATAGGATACCAGGTGCAAAGATCTTTCACTTTTAGCAAAGGTTCTTGTGCATAAAGTAATGTTCTTCGTGAAGCAATTTCCTCATCAGTAAGTTGGTTCGATGCTTGCAAGTGTGCGTTTGCATCATCAATTTCTCCAGTTAAAAAATCAGCAACCACCGGAAGTTTTTTTAGTTGTAAACTAGGCGAGGGGCGACATGCCAATAAACCTTTAGTATAAGGGTGTTGCGGGTTTTTAAATATTAATTTAGCGGAACCTTGCTCAACAATTTCGCCTTTGTACATTACAGCAACTTCATCAGCAATTTCATTAACCACGCCCAAGTCATGTGAGATGAAAATCATGGCCATTTGTCGCTCTTCCTTCAATTTTAAAAGCAATTGAAGAATTGTTTTCTGAACGGTTACATCTAGGGCAGTTGTGGGCTCATCAGCAATTAGGAGCTTCGGATTGCAACTTAAAGCCATTGCAATCATCACCCGCTGCTTTTGTCCACCAGAAATTTGGTGTGGATAGCTATCAAATATTTTTTCTGGTCGTGGGAGCTGCACTTCGTTAAAAAGCTCAATCGTTCGCTGCTTTGCTGTTTGTTTATCTACTTTTTGATGCAGTATAATAGCCTCAGCAACTTGTTCTCCGCAGGTAAAAACAGGATTTAAGGAAGTCATGGGTTCCTGGAAAATCATAGAAATTTGATTTCCCCTAATTTGACGAATTTCATTTGCGCTTAAATTAAGCAGACCGATGTCTTCAAAATCAATATCGCCAGTAATTTTAGCCGAACGCTCATCATGCAAGCGCATAATAGAAAAAGATGTTACAGATTTCCCAGAGCCAGATTCGCCAACTATACCTAAAACTGTTCCTTTTTTTACATTAAAACTAACGGTTTTAACAGCTTTGAACCAGGTTTTCTCATCTTGATTATAGAAATCGATAGTTAAATTTTCAATGTTTAGCATCAGGATACAATTGTAATGTTTTCTGTTGAAATTATATCCATTCCTTTAAATTTTAGTAATACTTGCGCTGTTGTTAACACATCTTTTTGACAATAAGTAACTATACGCTCCAGGTTTTGCTCTTCATAATAAACCTGCCTTACCTGACTTCCATCAATATCATCTTTTGGTGTAGGAATATTGAGGCTGCTGGCCAATAAGTTTAGTGAAGTATAATGTTTATGATCGCCAAATTTCCACATTTCCATTGTATCCAAATGATTGACTTCCCAGGGTTTCTTTCCAGAAATATTAAGTTGAGGTGGAATTTCTAACCCGTTAATCAATAATCTTCTGCAAAGATATGGGTAATCAAATTCCTTTCCGTTATGTGCACAGAACATCAAATTAGGTGTCTGCTTATTAATTAGTGTCGAAAATTGCTTTAAGATTTCTTTCTCATCATGGCCATAAAAAGATTTGAGCCGTAAAGAATGCGCTTTGTTGCTGTAACTGAAAATGCCCAAGCTGATGCAAATTATCTTGCCAAATTCGGCTAAAATTCCAGCTCGTTCATAAAATTCATCAGCACTTTGATCTGGCTTTCGCTGAAAATGTGTTTTTTGTTCCCAAAGCATTTGTAAATGCGGAGGAACATCATTAAAGGAAGAATACTGCGGAACAGTTTCAATATCCAGCACAATGACTTGACTGAGATCTAGCGTTTTTAGCATAAAACAAGATAGCAAATTAATTCTCAGTTGTCAATTATACATTTTCAAAGCAGATTTTATTTTTTAAGTTTGATATATGGCAAAAAGTAAATTCGAGCAATCTTTAGCAGACGGTGCTCATCATAAGATTAAAAGTATTGTTGGTAGTTGGCAGGGAAGTTCAAAAACCTGGTTCGAAAAAGATGTTTTGGTTGATGAAGCTCCATCAACTGCTGAAATTACTTCGATTTTAGATGGTCGTTTCATCTCTTACGATTACCAGAGCAGTTTGGAAGGAAAACCGCTTGCCGGAAAAATGATTATCGGATTTGATATTCCCTATCAGAAATTTACTTTTAGCTGGGTTGATAGTTTCCACATGGGAACGCAGATTATGCAAGCAACAGGAGAAGCAACAAATAAAGGCTTTTCCATTTTAGGATCGTATGG
>SEDB01000363.1 GCA_004210715.1 Pedobacter sp. | reverse complement strand
AAATGCCCGATTAATGAAACAATTAACCGGGCATTTTGTATTAAACAGGATTAAAATGCCATGAGAGAAAAACTGACCTTCCTACCCAAGTTAGCACTTGTACTTTTTTGTTTAATTAGCCTAACTTACATCGCAATTTTAGGCCAGACCTTATTGGCGCCGCTCCTTTTTTCTTTTTTGATGGCGATTTTATTGCTCCCAGTTGGTAACTTTCTAGAGCAGCGATTTAGATTTAAACGAAGTCTATCTACCATTGTAGCCGTAATATTAATGATTGCAGTAATTGGCGGCATTATCTATTTCTTTGGAAATCAATTGAGCGATTTATGGGCAGATTGGCCGCTTTTGAAAGAAAAGGCAAATGTTTCCTACCATGAATTACAGCAATGGATCTCCAAAACTTTTCATGTAAATTCCGAAAAACAACTCGCTTATTTAAACGATAGCACCGAAAAAGCCCTGGCTACCAGTGCAGCCATTGTAGCCACTACATTGGCAACATTGTCGTCAACCTTGTTATTTTTAGGATTTACATTGTTGTTTACATTCTTTATTTTAAATTATAGAAGGGTACTCTTTACCTTTTTAACCTCTGTTTTTAAAGAAGAGCACAAAGAAAAAGTGACTGAAATTGTTAGTCAGATTCAGTATATCATCAAAAAATACATCATCGGTTTATTTTTACAAATGTTAATTGTAACGGTTTTAATGATTGCCGTTTTAAGTTTACTTGGTGTTAAATATGCTGTTCTATTAGGATTAGTAGCAGGGATTTTTAACGTAGTTCCATATTTGGGAATATTTTTCGCCTTATTGGTCAGTTGCTTAATCACTTTTGCAACAGCTGGCGCTGGAAAGGTATTACTGGTTTTGATCGCCTTTATTGGTGTACATGCCATTGATGGTAATATTCTGATGCCACTCGTGGTGGGTTCAAAAGTAAAAATCAATGCACTCTTTGCATTCATCGGGATTGTAGTAGGCGAAATGATATGGGGTATTTCGGGTATGTTTTTATGTATTCCCTATTTGGCGATGTTGAAAATTATTTTCGATCGAGTAGATACATTAAAACCATGGGGCATTTTAATGGGCGAGGAACATAAACCAGAAAAAAAGAAACGGGTTTATCGCATCACAAAAAAAATTAAGTTAGAGGAAAAAGATTAGTCAATGCCTGAAAATAGGTCGCCTCATATTTTAAGCACATCTGCCAATTTACTTGGGATATGTTTTATTGTCCTCACTTCTTTGAAAAAGTTAAACCTGGTAGATGATTCATTGATTGATGAATTCGCGGTGGTGGCAGTAGTCCTTTTCATGACAAGTTGCATTTTATCTTTTATCTCTATGCGTAGAGAAAGAAATGAAAGTCAAAAACTTGAAAAAATAGCTGATTTTGTCTTTTTATCCGGATTGATTGTACTATTCGTGGCCACGATTTTGATAGCTTTTAATTTGATATCGTAATACTTCAATCAAAAAAACTAATTTTTATATGTTTATTTGAATTTGGATTATGAAACCACTATTTGTTTTACTCGTCGTTTATGTGTCGTTATTAGCCTTTGGCAGCCACAGCACATTTGATAAAGGAGATATTTTCGCAGGCAACATCGCAATGGGCGTTATGTTACTCTTCACGGCCATCGGTCATTTCAAGTTTAAAACGTCAATGGCGGCTATGATTCCACTATTTATACCTAAAAAAGTAGAAATTGTAATCCTTACAGGTATTCTTGAGATTCTTTTTGCTCTTGGCTTAGCTTTTGAACATACGCGTTATTACACCGGCATTGCACTGATTCTATTCTTTTTACTCATTCTACCTGCAAACATTTATGCCGCAAAACATAAAATCAATTATGAAAATTTGTATAAACCTGGCCCGGGTTTAAAATATTTGTGGTTCAGAATTCCTTTTCAGCTTTTCTTAATGGCTTGGGTTTGGTACTTTAGCGTTCGATAAATACTACAATATGCCTAATAACCCAATTCCTGCAACTGCCAATAATCCTGCTGATGCCTTCAACCGCCTGCTTACTGTTTTAGATACCTTGCGTACGCAGTGCCCATGGGATAAAAAGCAAACCATGGAAACTTTGCGCCATTTAACAATCGAAGAAACTTATGAATTAAGTGATGCCATTCTGGAAGGTGACCTGAACGAAATAAAAAAGGAATTAGGAGATGTGATGATGCATTTGGTATTTTATTCAAGAATTGCTTCAGAAACCAATGATTTCGACATTGTTGATGTTTTAAATGGTGTTTGCGACAAGCTGGTTAATCGCCATCCACATATTTATGGTGATGTTGAAGTGCAAAACGAAGAAGATGTGAAGCGAAACTGGGAGCAGATTAAGTTAAAGGAAGGAAACAAATCTGTTTTGGCTGGTGTTCCGAGTTCTTTACCAGCACTAGTAAAAGCATCCCGAATTCAGGAAAAAGCCCGTGGGGTTGGTTTTGACTGGGAGGATAAAAATCAGGTTTGGGAAAAGGTTGAAGAAGAATTACAAGAATTTAAAGCAGAGTTTAACGTAGCAGATAACACTGCTGTAGATGTAGAAAAGGCAGAGTCTGAATTTGGCGATGTC
>SEDB01000362.1 GCA_004210715.1 Pedobacter sp. | reverse complement strand
GACATCAAAATGCCTGACATCAGCGGAATTGATTTTTTAAAAAGCTTAAGTAATCCGCCAATGGTTGTTTTTACAACAGCCTACACCGAACATGCCGTTCAAAGTTTTGAACTTGATGCAGTTGATTATTTACTCAAACCTTTTTCACTTTCACGTTTTTTAAAGGCTTGCAATAAAGCGCATGAACTTTATAATCTTCGCAACCAGAAACAGGAAGCTAAAAATGATTTCATTTTTGTAAAAGATGGTTATGAACAAATTAAGGTTGAACTAAGTGAAATCATGTATGTGGAAGCTTCTGGAAATTACACCCAAATTCAGTTAGGAAATAAATTAGTAAGCTCTAGAATTACCATAAACGATCTTGCTGAACTTTTACCGAAATCTGATTTTATTCGCTGCCATCGTGCTTTTATCGTACCTAAAAATAAAATATCCAAGTTTGACCGAAATCAAATTTGGATAGGCGAAAAAATTATTCCGATTGGGGCAACTTATACGGGTATTCAGTTAACCTAATTAAGGTTTTAACTTTACATTGCAATTGGTAACGAATAACATAAAGTGAATCTTAAAGTATTACTTAAAAATGTACGTTATGGATTCCCAAAAACATAAGCCATATTTAAACTCACTTTTTTACCTTAACTCCTAATCCTGTCGAAAAAAAGTTACCCGGTAAACGTTCGTCGCCTTGTAAATTATATCCGGCTCTGAAAGCAATGGTTTTCTTATGTACATATTCTGCACCAATAGAAAGGCTTATATCACTAAGTTTAAATCCACTATTACGATTAAAAGAAGACATCAAACTTGTCATCACACTTTCATCCGGCTCACTTTGGTTAAAGAGCACCAACATTTTATTAAAATCCAATGCAAATCCAATTTCATCATCTGCAGAATCCTCTGTTTAAAAGCAGTTCCAATTCTTAAATTGCCAGGTAAATAAGATTTTTGATTTGATTGATTAAAATAGGACAATTTCTTTAAAAGTTTAAAATCAACACTAGCGCCACACCTAAATCTCCCTCAAATTGTAGCACAAGTATTAAACATCAGCTTAAATGAAGCTTATCAGAAAATTAAGGGCACAAGATCACTTAGCTTGCAGCAGCTCACAAATTTGTGCGATGAATTAAAATTTAACTACCAATATCAACCAGACAATAACGATTCTATAACATTTATCTCTCCAAAGGCAGATACACAAGGAAAAAATATGATGGGGTATTTGTCTGGCCTATTAGATGATTTGCAAGCGATACATCAGCTAAAACACAAACACATTAAGGTAACTACTGATGATATTCAGCTATTTTATTTTTTTAAATACGAGGAGTTAACTGCATTCAAACTTTTTTTTCTGGGCCGATAGCCTGGATATTCCAAAAGAAGATTTACAATCTTTTGAGTTAAGTGAAGAAATCAGAACAATTACGCAAAAATTAAATCAATTATATTTAGAAATACCCAGTATAGAGATATGGTCAAAAGACACCATCCAAGGTACTGTAGAGCAAATTCGTTATGCTTACGAAGCGGGGTATTTGCAAAAATCTTTAGCCGAAAAAATGTTAAAGCAACTGGCTTCTTGTTTGGAAGATATAAAAACCTATGCCTTAAATTCAAGAAAGACGACAAATCCCGAGCACAAATTCCAATGGTATGCCAATGATGTTTTGGGCAGTATTTGTTACCTGATTGAGGCCGAGAGTAATTTTATAAGTTTTAACCGATTTAACACATTCAATTATCTTAAAACGCAAAACCATGAATTTTGTAGCAATATTAATGCGTGGATGGATATCCTGATTAAAAAATCGGTTTCATTTAGTGGTAATGGAGAAAAACAAAGAAACAGGTATTTAAAAGATGCATTTTCCGAAATTGAACTTCTTCTTGATGAATTAAGTGTAATCAAGAAAATTTAATAAAACAGGGATAAAATTATATGTTTAAGGATAGGTAATAAAACCCAATACGAGCGAGATTTTTCAAGCGCTAAAATCTTTAAATTAAACTTACAACATTTAAACATTTACCTCTTTCAACATTAATACCATAGCAGTATCTTTGCCGCATGTCAACACAACTAAAAAATCTATCCGATTTCTCTCATACCACTGTACCTAGTGGAGCAAATTATAAATTTGGAATTATTGTAGCTGAATGGAACGCCGAAATTACTGGTGCTTTGTATAATGGGGCCTTGAAAACCCTGCTTGATAATGGTGTTGCAGCAGAAAATATTGTGTCGTTACCCGTACCTGGAAGTTTTGAATTAACAGGTGGTGCTGAAATTTTGTTGAGCAAAAGAAGTGATATCGATGCGGTAATTTGTTTAGGATGTGTGATTCAGGGCGACACCAAACATTTCGATTTTATTTGCGATGCAGTTGCTCAGGGTATAACCAACGTTGGCATTAAATATAGTAAACCTGTTATTTTCGGAGTATTAACCAAAATTGTGTATTCACAAACTATTTGTAACTTAGCGTTTTAATTCTCTATCAATGAAAAAAGTAGCCATCCTATTATTGGCAGTGTTCTGCACCATTACCATTTTAGAATCATGTTCTTCTAAACTTTGTCCTGCTTACAGTTCATATCCTGAGGGCAAACGTAGAAGAAACTAATCTTCAATATTCACGCATTTTCATTTTAAGGTCATTTGCAGAACTTTCTCAATCTGCAAGTGTTTACCTATAAAACAATATTTATATATGACTTGGGTTAACTTAACTTCAATCGATCAACTTAACGATATTAAATCGGCAAACGGATACAGCCTTATTTTCAAGCACAGTACGCGTTGCTCAATCAGTTCAATGGCCAAAAGAAATTTTGAGTTTAGCTGGGACGTTATTCCTGAAGATACAACATTATATTTCCTCGATTTAATTGCTTACCGCGAAATTTCTACTGAAGTTGCTCATTTATTTCAGGTGACTCATCAATCGCCGCAAATTTTATTAATTAAGGATGGCGATTGTGTTTTAGAAGCATCGCATAGCGATATTTCTGCAGAAGAAGTAGCTGAAGTAATTACAGCATAACTAGTTAAAGGTTAAATAAAAAGGTCGCAAATTTTTGATTTGCGACCTTTTTATTTATAGACAATTTTATGCTTTTTCTATTTCTAAAATCCTGGAGGTTCTTGTTCTGGTTTCTTTACAAAGCTTGGCATCATTGGCCAGTTCTTTACCATAAGTAGGAATCATTTCCTTCATTTTAGCCTGCCATTCTTCAGTTGTCAAATCTTCTTTAAAGCAACGATCTAGCAACTCAATCATGATGGATACAGCTGTAGAAGCACCAGGAGATGCGCCAAGCAATGCTGCAATCGAGCCATCGCCTGCACTAACCACTTCAGTACCGAACTCTAAAATACCACCCTTTTTTTCGTCTTTTTTAATTACCTGAACACGTTGACCAGCATATTCCAATTCCCAATCTTTTAATTGAGCTGTAGGTAAATATTCTTTTAAAGCTTCTAATCTATCCTCTGGCGATTGTCTCACTTGCTCGATTAAATATTTCGTCAAATCGAGGTTTTGCAAACCAGCTGATAACATCGGACGGATATTATTAAATTTGATAGATTTCGGCAAGTCTAAAAACGATCCGTTTTTCAAAAACTTAGTAGAAAAACCGGCATAAGGACCAAATAATAACGCTTGCTTACCATTAATCATCCTCGTATCCAAATGCGGAACCGACATTGGCGGTGCACCTACCGCAGCTTTGCCATAAACTTTTGCATGGTGCTGCTTAATGATTTCCTCATTAGTACATTTTAACCACTGTCCACTTACCGGAAAACCGCCGAAACCTTTTCCTTCGGGAATATCAGATTTTTCTAAAAGTGGCAATGAGCCACCACCAGCACCAATAAATACAAATTTTGCTACGCGTTTGCGTTTTTCTTTCGTTTCTAAATCTTTAACCTTTATAATCCAGTTTCCATCTTTATTTTTCTTAAGATCACGAATTTCATGGTTAAAATTTAGGCTGACATTTGGAAGCGCTTTAAGATGATTGAACATATCGCGTGTTAGTGAACCAAAGTTTACATCGGTTCCTAAATCCATTCTAGTAGCTGCAATCTGCTCATTCTTTTTACGTCCATCCATAATTAATGGCGCCCACTGTTTTACTACTTCGGTATCTTCAGTGTATTCCATATCATTAATCCTTTTTCAATAAGATAAGACCAGAATTGTTTCGACACTTCAAAATTTTCAGCAA
Source organism: Pedobacter sp. (assembly GCA_004210715.1). GTDB lineage: Bacteria > Bacteroidota > Bacteroidia > Sphingobacteriales > Sphingobacteriaceae > Pedobacter. The sequence goes on along the minus strand of SEDB01000362.1, from coordinate 1,327 downwards.
TTTGAATTGCCTTTTTAATTTCTACAGTACCATCCTTTTTTTCTGGCGTATAATTTAATTCGCAAAAAGCAGAGTGACCAGTGCCTGCATTGTTCCAGGCATCAGAACTTTCTGCAGCCGCAATATCTAATCTTTCATATATTTCAATGCTAAGATTTGGTTCTAACTCTTTCAATAAAACACCAAGGGTTGCGCTCATGATTCCAGCGCCAATTAGGATTACATCTGCGTCAGTTTTACCAACTGTCTTTATCTTTTTTGTCATCTTATATTAAAGGAGTTACAAATTTAGAATCATTTTAAACATGAAACGAATTTTCGCATATGAAAACTTAAAAATTGCTAAAAAATGTGTTTTTGATTAAATCAGGTATAATTAATTAGCAAAATTTAATCCAAAACGTGAAATATAGAAGTGAAATTATTAAATCTTCATTAAGATTATATTAGAAACAGAAATTTTAATATCCAACACGCTAAATTTATATTCAGAGACAATACAAACCTTCCCTTAGACCAGCGAATAATAGATTTAACTACACAAAAATTTGGATATTGCCCGCGAATAATCATCATTCAAAAACACTCCATTCAAAAACTATATTTTTATTTACTGAAATTTTGGTTTTGTTAATCTATGTTTTAAGATGAAAAATTTAATATTGTTAATCTGTATTGCTTTGCTTGCCAGCTGTTCCAAAGAAAAAACTGATGAAGTTTTATTGGGACTAGACAAACAAAAACTAGAGGAAAACATTAATTATGATAAAATTGTATTTTACAAATTTGCCAAAATCGCCATTCGTTCAAATGCAGTATTAGATACAAATAACACCGATTATCAGAAATTTTCGTCACAAACAAGAAACATTCTGAACACGATGCACCAGCTGGATACTAATAAAAAAAGTATCTCGGTTGTTGAAGCCCTGCAACTTTACAACGACTATAGAAAAGTTAAAAAACTGGTAAAAAACACAGATGAAGATATTTTCCCAGGCTTAATTCAGGGTTTTAATGTGCTTTATGGCGCCCCGAAAATAGATTTAAAATCAGTTGATCCAAAAGAAAAAATTCGTATTCAAAACATTGAGCATGCCATTTTAAGTATGGCTGTTTTAACCACCAGAGATTTAGGTCAGCCATTTGCGCTATATGAATGTTCTAAAACCCAGCCAGAACTTTTGGATGATTCGGAGATCAAAACCTTATTGGAATTTATTCGCGGTTTTTTATTTTTCGGAAACAACCTTTTTTACCTTTCTGAGGATGGATTATCTCGTAATATCAAATGGTTGGACAAAAACGAGAATGTGCCACTGCCCTA
>SEDB01000361.1 GCA_004210715.1 Pedobacter sp. | reverse complement strand
GTTTCTTACGATGTGGCTGACATGTTAAAATTCAGAAACTTCGGTAAAAAATCTTTAACAGAGATTCAAGAACTTGTAAAATCAAAAGGTTTATCTTTCGGTATGAACCTGTCTAAATTTAAATTAGACGAAGAATAAAAACGTTATATGTTATAAGTGACATGTTATACGTGGAACTTACAACTTACAATGTAGAACTTTAATTATTCACTGTGTATAATTCCCTCTGAGATAGAGACGGTATACACTTTAAAAAAAAACAATGAGACACGGTAAAAAAGTAAACCACTTAGGTAGAACTGCAAGCCACAGAAAAGCGATGTTAGCTAATATGGCATCATCACTTATTTTGCACAAAAGAATTACAACAACTTTAGCTAAAGCAAAAGCTTTACGTACTTATGTTGAGCCAATTATCACTAAATCAAAAAATGATACAACTCACTCTCGTCGTACAGTATTTGCTTACTTACAAGATAAAGAGGTTGTAACAATTTTATTCCGCGAAATTGCTGAGAAAGTTGCTAACCGTCCAGGTGGTTACACTCGTATCATTAAATTAAATAACCGTTTAGGTGATAACGCTGAAATGGCTTTAATTGAATTGGTAGATTATAATGAAGTTTATGGTAAAGATGTAGAGGCTAAAGAAGAGAAGAAAACTACTCGTCGTGGTAGAAGTAAAACTGCTGCTGCTCCTAAAGCTGCTGAAGCGAAAGCTGAAACTACTGAAGAAGTTGCTCCAGAAGCTACTACTGAAGAAGCTCCTGCTACTGAAGAACCAAAAGGAGAATAATTTATTCGACTTTAAAATTTTAAAAAGTCCTGTTCGAAAGAGCAGGACTTTTTTTGTTTATATTCAACAGAAATATTAGGATAATTTCATACAATGAATAAAACTTTTTTAACCCTTTTAATATTATTGATTGCTGTTTCAGTATATGGACAAAAATTATCATCTGTAAATCAGTTAAGCCTAATAGATCATACCATTACACTTAATCGAATGGGTATTGAAATTAATTCAGATGGATTTTTAAAACAAATTCAAACATTTTATAGTGAAGATCATACAGGTGAACCACAAACGCTGCTCTATGAACCCATCCATTTTCATTACTACGTCACAGCTAAAACTCAACTTAAATTAAATCCTTCGATTTTTAAATTGATTTCTTCTTCAAAAGATTCTGTGGTATGGAATGTTTTAAGCACTGCCGATGAATTGGAACAAGATATTAAGGGAGAAATGTTGACCAATGGCTTGATTAAATATAAAATCAGGATTAGGGCTTTAAAAAATCTTACACTCAATAGTATTAATTTTCATATTCCTTTTCAAAAACCTACAGCAAAGTACTTGGCTGGTTTAAACGAAATAGCTGGTTTACGTTCAGACACAGTAAGGTGGAATGCTAATCAAAAAACTATTCCAGCAGTTTGGATAGGGGATGAAAAACAAGGAATTTATTTGAGTTTAAACGAACAAAAGATTTTTAATCAGTTGAACACCAAAAATGGCTGGCTGAATGAGGGGAGTGGTAAATTACAGATCAGTATCAAAGGCAGTTCGATGCTTCTGGAACTTAACACTGGAAACATCACTTTAAAACAAGGTGAGGATTTAGTTTTATTACCAGCATAACCAATATCTTTTACACCGATTTCTGTGGTATAAAAACCGGAAGCTGTTAAGCTTCTCATTCGATTGAAAAAAGTAACTCCTGCCTGAACTTCAGGCTTCGCTTTTTTAGGAAAGGCAATTTCATCAATGATTGAAATTTGTTGATCCGAAGAAGCCTCGATAAATGACTTACTGAATTTATTGAAGCAATAAACATCAAGCCATTTTAAACCACCACGCATGGGCACTTTATGTTCTGGAATATCTTTCACAATAAATTCAATAAATTCCGGAACTTTTGCATCAGAAGCGCTTCCAGAAACATCGTCTTTCGGGATAATGATATCTGCCAGCACGGTGATGGTGGCCATTTCATGTTTAGTGAAATAGATTTCCGCTTTTAGTTTTTTATCCCGGTCAATTTCCCACTGTTCACGTCCAGCCTCTGCTTTTGTTTCTTCTGGAATAGGTTTATCGTTGGTGTTTTCAGGTTGTTTACAGGCTTCAACCAGTACTGTTGTACTTAAGGCTGTTATGCCTAAAGCCTTTATGGAATCTCGTCTGTTCATACTAAATGTTTTGTTTTTTCTTTTGTGCCAAAATATATTCTGCTGTACGCATAGATAATGCAAGGATGGTCCAAGTTGCATTTTTATCACCTTGCTGTACAAATGGACCAGCATCAACAACAAAAAGGTTTTTACAGTCGTGGGCCTGGCAATATTTGTTCAAAGCTGATTTTTTAGGATCATCGCCCATGCGTATTGTTCCTACTTCATGGATGATTTTTCCTGGAGGAAGTAAGCCATAGTTGGTATCCGCACCTTGAATTTCTGAAGTGACTATACCACCCATTTCTTTCATCATGTGTAAAAAAGTATCTTGCATATGTTTGGCTTGCAAAATCTCCTCTTTTGCCCATTTATAATGAAATCTCAATACAGGAATACCAAATTTGTCAACCGCATTGGGATCGATTTCGCAATAATTATCTTCACGGGCAATTGCGGTTCCGCGGCCAGCCATTCCTACAGTTGTACCATAAAAACGGCGATAATCATCTTTTAATGATTTTCCGTAACCACCAGCATCTTTCATTTTACCATCTCTGCCTGGAACCATGCCGTTCATTTGCGTTACACCTCCGCCAAAACCGTAAGCTGGCATGCCCATGCCTCCCCAGTATTCGATATGATAACCACGTGGGAAATTCAATTTTTTATTATCCAACCACCAGGGCGAATAAATATGTACACTGCCTAAGCCATCTTCGTTATATCTTTTTCTATCCATTAACTGAGGAAGAAAACCCGAAACGCTTACACCAGTAGAATCGTGTAGGTATTTACCAACAATACCGCTACTGTTTGCCAAGCCATTAGGATGTGCAGAAGATTTTGAATTCAACAAAATACGGGCAGATTCGCAAGCACTGGCGCCAAGGATAACCATTTTTCCGCTTACCTGGTATTCTTGCAAATCTTTTCTATTTACATAAGAAACACCTTTAGCAGAACCATCTTTATCGGTAATCACTTCGCGAACCATGGCATCGGTAATTACCGTTAAGTTTCCGGTTTTTACTGCTGGGATAACCAAGCACGATGATGATGAGAAATCACCATAAACTTTACAACTTCTACCGCACTGGCCGCAATAAAAACATGGTGCCCGATCGCTGTTGTTGGGTAAGGGTTCAGTTAACACAGAACCACGACCAGCAATCACTTTAACGCCTGCTTTATCGGCTCCTTTTTTGATAAATAATTCAGTTAATCGTGGCTTTGGTGGTTTCATAAAGATTCCATCTGGCTCATTGGGCAATCCTTCTTTGGTGCCATAAATGCCAATCAGTCGATCAACCTTATCATAAAATGGTTTCACGTCATCATACGTAATTGGCCAATCATCCGTGAGTCCATCTTTTGCCTGAAAGTCCAAAGGACCCATTCTCAACGATATTCTTCCCCAGTGATTGGTTCTACCGCCAAGCATTCGAGATCTGAACCATTCAAATTCAGTTTTATCTTTGGTAGTATATGGTTCGCCTTCTAATTCCCAGCCACCATATGAGGCATCAAAATCGCCAAACGGACGAACGGTGCTTGCACCTCTCCGAGGCGATTCCCAAGGCCATTTCAACTGGTGTGCATCTAATCTTGGATCGAAATATTGACCCGCTTCAAGCATTAAAACTTTTTGTCCGGCATTTGCTAAAACGTAGGCCGCCATTCCTCCTCCTGCACCCGAACCCACAATGATAGCATCGTAAACAGTAGGGGATTTTTTTATCTGAAATTCACTCATTTGTTTTGGTTAGAATTAAATGATATCCTAATCTAAAGGTAATTTGTGTTAAATAAAAGCGATTGATCATTTTGGAATGATTACAGATTAAAGTTGATTTACATTAAACTAAATCGTATTAGTGTAGCGAGGCTTATTAACTGATTTTTTTATATTTTGAAAAAATGAGGCATAATAAAGTCGCTCAATTGTTACATTCAAGTCTTAATATTATCTCCAGATAAATTGGTTTATCTTTGTGCTTTAAAATTTATCGATGGTATTTTCAGAACAGATTGAACAATTTATTTCAGCATTAGAATTGAGCCTTAGCTCACA
>SEDB01000360.1 GCA_004210715.1 Pedobacter sp. | reverse complement strand
CGTAGAGTACCGTTTTGCATTTTAGTTTTATGGCCGTTTGCATCCAATAAAATTATTATGAGTAAAATTTTACCAAAATTTTTAATCGTCACTTTGACATTTATTGTTTTTCTGAGCAGCTGCCGGAAGAAAGAATTTGATGAATTTTATGGTCGCCCGGAAAACCTGGGAGATCCAATTTATCAACAGCTACAAACTAAGGGTAACTTTAGCAAATTTTTAGAATGTATTGATAAAGCCGGTTATAAGGAAACCTTAAGTACAGCAGGATCATGGACTGTTTTTGCGCCAACTGATGATGCGTTTAAAACTTACCTGCAAGAAAATTCGCTTACAGAAATCACTGCAGATCTGGCTTCAAAAATTGTTCGGTATTCGATGATTTATGATGGAGAAAAAACAGAAAAATTAAGTGACTTTTTCTCTAACAGGGGATTCATCAAAAACACAGCTTTTAGAAGAAGATCAGTTTATTATGATTTTGTTTATGATGATAAAGATAACAATGGTAATCCAATTAAAGCTATCGCAACAAACCGTAACGGAATTTACTTTGCCGGCGATTTCAATAATAAAAGTGTAACCTATTTTTTAGCGCCATTCATGGCTTTCTCTGGTTTAACCGCTGCAGATTATAATTTCTTTTATCCAAACATCGCTTATAATGGAGCCAATATTGGTCCGGCACACATTGTTCCTAATCAGCAAAATATTATAGCGGAGAATGGAATTATTCATGTAATCGATAGGGTGTTAACTCCTCCTTTAAGCATCGATCAACACATAAATGCTAAACCGGAATATAGTTCTTTCAAAGGGCTGTTAGATAAATTTGTAACCTTTGGATTAAATGCTGATATATCGCACAGATATGAGGTTTTAACAGGGAAGGCTGCAAACGTTTATGTTAAAAGTTATAGTACACTATTAAGTTTCTCTCCTAATAACGAAAATTATTTAAAAGCAGATGCGAACGATGCACAATCTGGATCGTATAGTATTATTGCGCCAACAAATTCAGCCATTGATACTTATGCGAAAGACGTTCTTCTAAAATATTGGAGAAAAAGAGGTGTAAGAAATCTAAATGAGCTTTATGTAGTAGCCCCAGATATTATTAGGGATTACATAAATGCCCACATGTATAATGTTACTGTTTGGCCAACCAAGTTAGCCACCATACAGAACGCTTTGGGTGATGTTACTAAATTAACTACAACAGATCTGATCGATAAACAGATTTTAAGTAATGGCTTCCTTTATGGTTCTAATAAAAGTCAGGATGCCAGTGTATTTTCTTCAGTTTACGGTAATATAAACTTAGATCCGGATTACAGTATCATGAAGCAAGCGCTTTTATATTTTAATCTGACTATTCAATTAAAAACGCCTTCGCTGCGTTATCTAATTGTTCCTATTCCTGATGCAACCATGAGAAAGATGGGTTTCACTTACGAGCCTTTTTTCGTTAGTCAACCAATTCGTGGTGATTTAGTGGCTTTAAGACGGATTCTTCAAACGCATATCATCCCTCTGGGTAACAGAGCAATACCAAATATTACCAGCGGTGCTGGGATTTTGGAAACTTCCAATGGTGAATATATTAAGTATGATAGAGGACGATTGCTTTCTGCAGGAACACAAGATAGCACGCTGGTAGCGAAACAAACAATTCCGGTTGATTCCATCAGTACCACCCCAACCAATGGTGCTGCAGTTTACGGCAAAGAGGCACTAACATTTACAGTGCTGAACATTGGTAAACATATTGAAAAATATGGCACTGTGGCATCAGATCCTTACTACAATTTTTTTCAGTTCCTATCGAATAGTGTGCTTTATAATAAAACAACAGGAGCCATCACCGGAACAACAGATGGAATTAACTATACCATTTTTATCCCTACAAATGCAGCAATTGTTAGTGCCGTAAGGGCGGGCCTTTTGCCTGGAAATGTAACTACAGGGGTTCCAAATTTTATTCCGACCGATGGATTGGATGTTAGTAAAGTCAGCAATTTCATACAATATCACATTTTAAACAAAACAACTGTGGTAAGTGATGGACAAAAAATGGGTGAATTCGAAACGCTTCTCAAGGGTTCTTCTGGTGACGCCGCCAAAATAAATGTGGTAATGAATACCACCACCACACTTCAATTACGTGATGTAACAAATGCTACGGTGAATGTATTATTGGGTGCTAATGATAGGAGTAACGTGCTATCAAACAGAACAGTTATCCACCAGATCAACTCTTATCTAAAATATCAATTCTAACCAACATGACTAAGAAATATACATATAGTATTTTTATATTACTATGCTGTTTGCTATTGTCTTCTATAACATCGGCACAGCAAATCAATTATGTAAAAGGAAAGGTTATCGACAAGAAAGACAGGCAGCCAATTATTGGTGCATCTGTAACTATTGTCGATAAAGACCGAAGGGTAATAAAAGGTGTTTCTACCGATATTGATGGAAATTACTCGCTTCCGGTTAATGATAAAACTTACCGCATTATGGTCTCTTATATTGGCTATAAATCAACCGCACCATTGGCTATAGATAAGGCAGTAATCAATTTTCAGATAGAGTCTGCAGATAATCAAATGGATGA
>SEDB01000359.1 GCA_004210715.1 Pedobacter sp. | reverse complement strand
TATGATATCATTGTTTTTAAAGTGGATCTGATCATAGAAGGTGGTACGTATATGGATGCGCTGAAATCATGGCAGGCCTATTCGCTGAATATGGCATTCGTGCTATTGGACAGAAACGGAAATGAGCTGGGCAGATCCAGCGCAGTTAACGGCATGCAAATCCGGCCAGACGGAAGTTATCAGTCTCCGGTGAGTTATGGTATTCAGGTGCAGGACAATGCCCGTTCTGCACTTTTGGAACTCAAAACAATGAGTGATTATGCCAATGGGGCATCAGTGAGTTATGCCAATGGACTAAGCGTTACGGCTGCTACCCCTTTCGCTGTGCAGGTGAGAATGGGGAGCGCGAATTTCAGCTCTGGAAAAAACGCCCTACCCGTATCTGTTGCAAACCTAAATTTATTACCATCAACTGGAGGGTCAGGAGGCAGTATTAGATTATCGGAAACTGCGCAGACAATTTTAAATGGGGGAAGCAACACGGGGTCCTCTCAGGTTTACCGGTACAATGTACGCTATTTTACTACAGCCAATGATGCCAGGTTAATTAATGCAGTACCAGAATCTTATAGTGGTATTGTGATTTACGAGGTGATTCCGCAGTAATAAGGTATGTCTGGATTTATTCTTAAAGCTTCTTTCCTCTGCTGGTTGTTTGTACTCTTTCAGTCATCTTCCACGTGTGCCCAGCAACAGGAACCGATAAGGATTTCTGCAGATACTGTCCTAGAGTTGGGTAGTGAGAAGCTGTTTTCCTTGAGTGTAAAAGTGACCAATGCTTCACCTTTGTCTTTCGATGGCATTATTGCTCCAGTGGCGCCTCAAGGTTACAAAAAGGTCGGTGAACCATCTTTAAAGATTCATTTAGCTGCCGGTGCCCATGCCTACTTTCCTTTTAAGTTTTTAATACTCAATTCAGCCATGGCTGGAAAAGAGGGAATTAAGTTTAACCTGGAAGATCAGTCAGGTAAGATCCTCTCACAGTCTACTGCGACATTGAGTCTACCTGCGGTCCGCGCCAGCGGATTGATCATCGCCACGCCGAACGTACTTTTAAAAAACGTCGGAGATTCTATTATCGTAAAAATTATTGTTCGTAATGCTGGCAATCAAAAAGAAGACCTAAAGGTGGTTGCTGCTTTTCCTGCAGCCGAGGGAGAAGGAAAGCAGATCGTTGAGCATTCTTTGATGCTGCTCCCAGGTAGTGAGAAAGAAATTCATTTTTCAAGGATAATTACCAAGCAAATTTATCAGCTCAGCAGTTTTTACATCAATGTTGCAGGCTTGTATAAAAACGGAGATTTATTTGCTAACGGAGTTGCTTTTGTGCAGAACGCAGCCGGAGAGAGGCAGTTTTCTGCCCCTGCTCAAAATCGCCTGATGTCTTCACGCTTTACCAGCGATCAGATTTCGCTCATTGGCCAAAATTTATTCTCTGACTCTCAGTCTTGGCAATTAAGTGGTGGGGGAGCAACTCCGGTTGGATCAGGGTTGCTGGCTTTCAATGTAGATGCCTATCAATGGAAAAACATAACAAACAAACCTTTGATCAGTAATACCTGGTTGAATTACGAAGGGAAGGGTTATGGTGCCACAATAGGTAATATCACAGAAAATTTAGAAAGTTTCATTAACGGCAGAGGTATCAAAGTTTATAGCAAAAAGGAAGATGATATTCATCTGATGGAGTTTGGAGCAGTTCAACGCACTTTTAATCTTTTGGGCGATAATTTTAACTATGGATATACCGCTTATGCAAAACTCAATTCACCTACTTTGAATCCAGGATCGATGAATTCGAGCATTATCTTTGATTATTCTCCAATCGACCAGACCCGTTCAATATTATCATCCAACACCGTTTCTCTGCTCAACCGAAAATATTTATCAGTTAACTTTATGGCCGGCGGAGGTCTTTCTCAAAATCTTTTAGACATCAGGGACATCAAACCCTCCCTGGCTTTAGGATCAAATTTGAGTGCTACATTGGGAAAGTATTCATTGACGAGTAATAACTACTACTCAAGTGCATACTATCCTGGTATAAGACGTGGAGTGATGCAGTTCAATGAGCGTCTCAGCAGATATCTGGGTAAGCAATATATCTGGGTGGGCTTCAACCATTACAGTTTCGATCCTGAATATCAGCGTGGATTTAATCTTTTTCAGCGTGATTACAGGCTCCAAAGGTTGGAACTTGGGTGGGCTCGACCCCTTGGGACTGCTGCAAACCTAACCCTTACCGCATCTAATGAGCGGGAGCAAGCTTCTTATATTTTTCTAACCAGCGGTATTGGGAAACTCAATTCTTTTCGCTTAAATGAGTCTATCAATTGGCATAGTAAAAATTTTAAGCAAAATATTTTTATTACACTGGAGAATGGTTTCGCAAAATACCTCTCAAAAAGCGAATTACAGATCAGGTTAAATGCCAACTGGTCCCATCCCTTTTTTAATTTAAATCTATATTATCAGCGAGGTAGTTTCTTAATTGCCGAGTCGATCCAGAATAACCCAATCGATGATATATCCCGACTAAGTATTTCTCCTGCTTTACATCATAGTTTCTTTAAACAAAAATTAAAAATAGAAGCAGGACTGGTTTATTATCGGGATGCAGTTTT
>SEDB01000358.1 GCA_004210715.1 Pedobacter sp. | reverse complement strand
TAGTAAATCAATTTATTAGTCGTTGAGAAATGCGATTGCACCTCTACTTCAATATTTGGTTTTGCATCACCGCCTCACACGCTAAATATGAATACAAGACGAGATTTTCTTCAAAAAATAGGAGCATCGGCACTGATGCTGCAATTGAGTTCATTAACATCATTCGCAAACTCCTCGGTCCAGATAGGACACCCTTACACCGGTAGGGTACTCAGGGTAGCGATCATGGGTCTAGGGGGATATGGCACCCGTGTAGCCGAGGCGATGAATGCATGTAGTAAAGCAAAACTGGTTGGTGTGATTAGTGGTACCCCCTCAAAAATCACAGACTGGCAACGGAAATATAATATCCCGGAAAAGAATTGCTATAATTATGACAATTTCGATCAGGTTAAAAATAACCCAGATATAGATGCAATTTATGTAATCACGCCAAACGCGCTACACCATGGTCAGGTTATCCGCGCAGCAAAAGCGGGGAAGCATGTGATCTGCGAAAAACCTATGGCATTGAATGCCGAGGAAGGGCAAGAGATGGTTGATGTTTGTGAGAAAGCAAATGTGAAACTATTGGTTGGCTACCGAATGCATTTCGAACCCCGCACGCTGGAGGTGGTCCGGATGAGAAATGCTGGAGAGTTTGGAAAGGTCATGTTTTTTCAGGGACAGTGTGGCTTCAAAGCAGGCGATCCAAAGCAGTGGAGGTTAAACAAAGCACTTGCAGGTGGGGGATCAATGATGGATATTGGGATCTATGCACTCAATGGGGCCAGGTACATGGTTGGTGAAGAACCAATCTGGGTCACAGCTCAGGAAACCAAGACTGATTCCGAAAAGTTCAAAGAAGGTGTCGATGAAACTGTACAGTTTCAATTGGGCTTTCCGGGCGGTGCAGTAGCCTCGTGTCTATCTAGTTACAACATCAATCATTTAGATAGATTCTTTTTAAGTGGTGATAATGGATTCGCAGAAATGCAACCTTCTACCGGTTATGGTCCTATTAAGGGAAGAACACATCACGGTGAGCTCGTGCAGCCTATAGTCACTCACCAAACCGTGCAGATGGATGAAATGGCTGGAATTATTTTTGAGAAAAGAACGCCTGTTATTCCTGTAGACGGTAAAGAAGGTTTAAAAGATCTGAAAATTATTGATGCCATCTATCGAGCGATCAAAACAGGGGAAAAAGTCATGTTAACAGATTAGTGCCAGAGAAGCGGCTATTTTATGCATTTTCTCCTTTGAGCCTTTTTGTTTTGTGTTTTGTTTACTAAGTTTGCCAGCCTTTATCACACTTAATACACACGACAAGATCATGCACGAATCTAATTCACTAAGCCAGGTTGCAGAGTTTCACAATACCTTTAGACATCCGATTTTGGAATCTCCATCAATTCCACCTCGTCAGCGTGCGAATCTTCGTGTGGCACTTTTGGCCGAAGAATTAAAAGAACTGCAAGAAGCGATTGAAAATGATGATTTAGTTGAGGTTGCCGATGCACTTTGCGATCTACAGTATGTTTTGGCTGGCGCTATTCATGAATTCGGTCTGGCTGGTAAATTCAAAACGCTCTTTGATGAAGTGCACCGCTCGAATATGAGTAAGGCGTGCAAAACCGTTGAAGAAGCCGAGCTGACCATTAAACATTATTTCGATAAAGATCAAACAGAATCTTATTATAAAGAGGTTGATGGGCTGTATTTAGTTTTTAGAAAATCTGATGATAAAACTTTAAAATCAATCAATTATTCCCCCGCGGATTTAAAATCCCATTTGGTATGATCAGTTTTTAGCCGCTTAAATTTGTTGTCGGCTTGCTGAAAAGTAATTGATTTAAGCCTCGCCAATTTAAAGATTTGTTCTAAGGCTTCCCATACCACCATCGATATTAATGACCTGACCGGTCATCCAGTTGCTTTCCTCAGAAAGTAAAAAAGCAATTGCTGAAGCGATATCTTCAGGTTGACCGTATTTTCCCAGTGGGTGTCTTTTTGCTGAAGCCGTCTTTTTATCATCCGTATTAAGCAAGCTTGCAGATAGCCGGGTTTCGGTAAGCGATGGCGATACAGCGTTTACCCTGATTTTTAAGGTAGAAAATTCTGCCGCGAGAGACCTGGTCAAACCCTCTACTCCGGCTTTTGCTGCGGCAATGCTGCTGTGAAAACCCATGCCTGTTTGTGCGGCGAGCGAACTGATCAATACGATAGAAGATGAACCAGAATTCCTGAGGGCTTTGAGTGAGTGTTGGATGATTTTCACAGCCCCAATAACGTTCAGGTGGTAATCGTTCAAAAAATCTTCCGGGGAAATTCGACTGAAGGGTTTTAAGGTAATACTGCCCACTGCATATACCAGCCCATGTAGTTCACCGGGGAGGAAAGCGTCTAAGGAATCGACATTTTCCAATATATCCACTTCCAGGTTTTTTACTCCCTCCGGCCATTCCTGGCTGCTGGTCCTGGAGACATTATAAACGGTTGCGTCTTTTTTAACTAAATCTTTTACTAGGGCCAGACCTATGCCTGTGCTGCCACCTACCACCAAAATGTTTTTTTCCCTGAAATCCATAATAGCTATACCTAAAAGGGAGAGATAAGGTTTTGGAAACCAGAAAATTTTAATGG
>SEDB01000053.1 GCA_004210715.1 Pedobacter sp. | reverse complement strand
TGGTACTCGTGTGCGTAAAGCAATGCAAGATCTTAAAGTTTTAGCACAAGAAATCCGTGCAGAAGTAACTGACAAGAAAAACTCTGGAAAATAATATTTCGCGAGTATGAACGAAAAGGTCCCGGCTATGTTCGGGACCTTTTTGCGTTTCAGCCATTTGAAGTGATGATCTTATCGAAAAGAACTCTAATTCGTAGTTTCTTATTTTATTGGGATTGAATATGATTTCCAGTATCAACTGAATAATGTTCAGATTAATAGCTTTTTTCTAAGATTCGAACAGAACCCCTATAAAAAGATAAAGCTCCCCATCGCGGGGAGCATCTATCCAACTAACAAAACATATTTTTAATTCGAGGGCGTTAAGTCAATTATCCTTTTTTAACTAATTTGTATTCAAATACTGGTTTACCGCGTTCACCACCATCACTTCCAACACCCATACTTACAAATCTTAATTTGTAGATGTTACCTGCACCATCTTTCACAACATAAAAACGATCGGTTTTAATCCCTGTACCAGTAGTTGTTCTCCATTTGCTTCCAATCGCATCTCTCGCAGTTAAGAATGTTAATCCTGAAATATTGCTTTCAGCAAAAGTGGCATATGTTAAAGTGCTTGTAGCAACAACTTCAGCTGCAGAAACTCCAGCTAAATTATTAGTAGCAATATAATCCTGGAACCAATATGGAGAACCTAAACCTGAGTTATAAGTTCCATAACTCCATGAAAAATCCCATTCAGCTTTTTTAGGCTCAACAGTAACTGTTTTATTGTTTTCCAGTGAAACAGATACAAGGTTTAAGTCCGCACTTTTAGCAACATCTAAAGTTTTTATGGTAGTTTCGGCTAATCTTGCATACTGTATTTTATAGCCTGTACCATTACGGGTAATTCTAACCTTGAACCATTTATCCTTATCCTTGCTTCCTTCAAAACTGATTAAGAAAACTTTGTTGTCTGCATCAGTAGCACTAATTTCAGGAATAGCTGTTTTTGTAATATCGCCGTCCCAATTATCTACTAAAGTAGCGGTAGCAGCATCGGTAATATCATGGTTTAAATTTACGGCGGTTCCAGGATCTGCTACTGTTACTGCGGTAATATCAGTTTTTGATGTTGTAACCGCAGTTGTTTGGTAAGCCGCATTAAGTACAACTCTAAATCTACTGTCGGATGTTAATCCAAAATTGAAGCTTTTTCTATCGACAGCAGTTGATTTATCAGTACTTAAATCCGCGAAAACCACATTAGCATAGTTCGATTCAGCGGTTTTCCCACTTAAGGTAAGTGTTGCGCCATCAGAAGGTGGCACTACAATTATAGGTTCTTCAGTAGTTTTTTTACAAGCTGTAAAAGTGATCGCTAAAGCAGCGATTGCAATCATTGAGTTAAGTTTATTCATGTTTTTATATTGTGTTATTATGATTTGTTCCAGTTAAAAGTTACACCGAATACATAAGAGCGGCCATAGCTGTAGGGCACTGCACCACCACCGCTACTGTGCGCACCACCTGATGCAGTTGACGTATTACTTAATCGGGTTACATCGAACAGGTTTTTTATACCAGCATTTATGGTAAAGTATTTATAGATATGTTTATTCAGCATTAAATCGGCCAGGCTAAAACCGCCAATTTCTACCAATTGATAATCTGTATTACTGGTGCCCACACTTTGGTAACTCGGAACAGCGCCAGAATATTTATAAAACAGACTGATGTTGGCTTTGATTTTTGGCAAATTGTATAATATTGTTGCCGTAATTTCTGGAGACCAGGCAAACTCTGGAATCGCTAAATCCGGATTGCTTTCCAATTGGTCGTTATATCTGCCGATGTAAGATGCACCAATGGTGGTATTTAAGTTTTTGTAAATGATGGTATTATCTAAAGTAAAACCTGTTGTTTTATATTTTAGCACATTAAATAACGTCGTCATGGTTGCATCTTGCGATGATTGTGCAAAAGTGATTCGGTTTTTGAATATGTTGTAAAAACCAGCTAGTGTAGAACGAATCTGCAAATCATTAATATTTAAACCGGCCCAGGTTAATGACCCATTAAAGCTGTTAGATTCTTCTGCTTTTAAGTTTGGGTTACCAATGATGTTATGACTGGCATCAACAAAATTGTAGTATAACTCTCTTAGCGCAGGAGATCTGAAACCTCTTGCATAAGCCAATCTCAAATCAAAATTCTTATTTAAAGTAAACTTGGTATTTAGAGATGGAATGATTGGTGGGGCAGGGTAGATGGAGTTTTTTATAAATCTCAATCCAGGTCTGATATTTATTCCTTCTGCAGGCTTAATCTCCGAAGAAATAAAAAGTGCGTAATCGTTAATGACCGGCGAACCCGTAATTCTTTGTCCACTTGCAGCATCTCTATTGTATTCAAAACCTGGTTGAAAAGAAACTTTTGAGCTTAGCGTATATAATGCAGTGGCTCTAAATATAGTTGAGTTGAATTTTGCGGTATCTTGTTTACCTTGTTCTGTGCTTAAAGCGTCTGCACCGGTACTAAAATTATGATTAACCGTTTTGGTTAATCTTGTCAGGTCTGAATAACCGGCAATTGCAGTAAGCTGTAACGATGGGCTAAGTTTCCACTCTGATTGTAACTGATTGGTATATCGCTTGGTTTTGTAATTTTGCCATTCAGCGATATAATTTAGGGTATTCATTCCGCTTCGGCTGATAATTTCCTCCTGCAAGCCATCTAAGCGATACCAAATATTAAAGTTTTCGTTCCGATAACCAATTTTCGTATTGGCTAGCCATTGTTCCTTAGGTTTCCAACGATTACCACTTGCTAAATCTTGATCCACGATTTCTCTTGACGTAGTGCTCGGCTTAATATTCCAACCTGCAAAGTCGTTGTGAGTAACGCCCACTAAAGCGCTCCATCCATTATTTTGCCAGCTTACACCCACATTTTGTAAATGGTTTCCTTTATCAGCGAAGGCATTATATTCTTTACCAACAGTTTCTTCCTGTACCCTGGCAGTAACATTCAAAAGCGATTTTCCGGCACGTTTGGTAATGATGTTGATTACACCAGCCAAAGCATCTGATCCGTAAACAACAGACATCGGACCTTCCACAATTTCAATTCTTTCAATCGTATTGATGTCTATTTGGTTCAAACTTTCTCGTGTATCCGACCGATCAATCATTGGAACGCCATCCAGAAGTACTTTAACATTTCTACCCGTCATTCCCATGATTGTAACATCAGTAGTGCCAAGCGTTAAATCATTACTAAACCTGAAACCTAATTCAGTATTTAAAACCTGTTGCAGATTTACTGCACCACGTAGCCTAATTTTTTCAGCACTAATTGTTCGAACATTATAAACTGAATTTTTTAGTGATTGAGGTCCGAACTGACCAGTAACCACAACATCTTTTAGGTCGTTTGCCTTCGTAGTATCTCTTTTAATTTCTTGAGCCACAGTTACAAATCCACAAAGTGATAAAGCAATCGATAAATATATTTTCATTTATTTAGACTAATTATAAATAATTGTGCAAATTTGTGCATAATCATAAAAATCAGATAACGCCAAACGGATAATTAATGCCGTAATACGGATTAAAAAATGGAAATTGAACTCTCAGAATATGCTACCGGAAAAGTGATTTACAAGAATGTTTATCCTCATAATTTTGAAGTAAACAATGATATTGATGAAAATATTAGAGAGATTCGAAGCGATCATTACAGTATCAAAATAAATGAAAAATGGTTTGAAGGGATTCACATCAGTATAAATGAAATTGAGACATTAAAGGTGGTGGATTTCGTATTTAAAGCAAGCGATGAAAACGTTGGCTTGCTTTATTGCATGGAAGGCAATATGAATTACTACAGCGATCAGAAAATTAAAAAAATCTTTTCAATTGGCGCTAGGCAACAAAATATCACGGCGGGTAAATTAAGTCATGTTTCTTTTGATGTAACTGGCAAAGCGAAATATATTTATATCCAGCTTACCAAGTCATACTATCAAAGAGTGGCAAATACCAGTTATACTGATGAAAATTTTCTGGATGATACCATCATTCAACCCGAAATTGAATTTTTATTATTGTCGCTAATAAATTCCCAATATAAAGGACGAGCGAGTCGTTTGTTTATTGAATCTAAGATTTTCGAACTTATAATATTTTATCTGGATCAAAAAAGTAGGCAAGTTACTTTTTCGCTTAAAAAGGATGATGTAGAAAAGATTTTGCTTGCTAAACACTTGATTGAATCTGATTTACAAAAACCATATTCATTATTAGAATTATCGCGTAAAGCAGGTATCAATGACTATAAACTGAAAAAAGGATTCAAAGAGATTACGGGTTATACTGTATTTGGCTATCTGTATAAAATTAGAATGGAACAAGCTTACTATTATTTAGCAAAGCAGAAAAAAAGTGTAAATGAAGTTTCTTTTCTAGTTGGATATAAAAATCCTCAACATTTTATAGTTGCATTTAAAAAGCTTTATAAGATTTTACCCGGAAGTTTAAATAAAAGTTAAACTCATGCACATTGTTTGTTTAGCTTTTAATTTCATTTACAATTAAATCAGATTCAATGATGGTATTGTAAAATGCTTGATTTTCTAAATTTGGATTAGACATTAAATCCAGTAAAATATTAGCAGCTTTCTGACCTTGTAAGTATGGATATTGTTCAACAGATGCAATGGGCGAATTATCTATATAACTGATGATAGGCAGGTTTGCATAACTCAGTATGTCGAAATCGTTAATTACATTTAGTTGCTTAAAATGTTTAATTAAAAATAGTGCAACATAATCGTTAAAAGCAACAATAGCCGTTGGTTTTCTTTTATGGTTTAAAAATTCATTTGCAGCTTTAATTGTTCCCGCTTCAGTTAAATCACAGTTTACAATTAGTGATGGGTCAAATTTTAGTCTGTTAAAACTGATTGCTTGCATATAACCCTCTTTGCGTTCATCGCTTGCATACAATGAAGCCGGGCCATTAATCATTCCGATACTTCTATGACCCTTTTTTAATAAGTAGTTAACCCCTTTAACGGTAGCGCTTTCTAAGCTACAGGCAACGTAATGAACATTTTTAAAGGGTGGAATGCGATCAAAAAATACGACTGGGATATTAAATGCACTCAAATTTTCAAAATGATCAAAATTCGAGGTATCCTTGCTAATAGATACCAGTAAACCATCAACACGCTGGTTTTTCATTTTTTCCACCAACTTAACCTCCTGCTCATAATTATCATGAGATTGGGCGAAAATCACCGTATAATTTTTCTTTAATGCCTCGTCTTCAATGGCTGATATTGCTGTGGAAAAGAAATGCTCAGAGAGTTCAGGCAAAATTACGCCAATGGTATATGTTTTGCCCTTTTGAAAAAGAATAGCGGCGTTATTAGGCTGATAGTTTAGCGATTTTGCAAGTTGCTTAATTTTTTCTCTCGTAACTGCACCAATACTCGGATGGTCATGAAGCCCCCTAGAGACGCTGGAAGGTGAAATTTTTAAGATCTTGGCAATTTCCTTTATAGTTGTTGGTTTTGATTGCATTGTACTGCTAAACTAGTTCTTACCGATGTAAATTACTAAATTAATAAAAGCTTTGTGTGATTTTTTTTTGCCATTTTTTTGAAGGTGTGTAAATATTAATACACTCGAACACATTATTTACAGCAATCAAATATAAAAGCAACTATCTACTTGATGAACAGATGGCAATTAGTAAGAAATGCTGGTTTAAATAACAGCAGCTTTTATAGTACTAGCAGATCAATGGATTCTCGTCATCACGCTACTAAATAAGGAGGCTCTTAATATCACTGAAATTTTCGCATTTCAATGACTTACTTAAGCTTTGCAGATACTTTCTAATATGTACATTGCACGAAATTTGATTTCATGACTGCGTTATACTTCTTACTATTATTTATTGTATTGTTTTTCGTAATTACTAACCTTCCTGTTTTTGGAAGACTGCCGCGAGGATTAAGACTAGATAAAATACATCATTTAAATAATTATCGTGATGGTGCGATTCAAAATCAATCCCTTACACCGATGCAGCCAGAAGGAGTAAGTTTTTTCAAGATCCTTAAAGCTTTTTTCTTTGAAAAGCATCCAAATAGAATTCCAGAAAAACCGTTAAAATTTATACTACCAGATTTAAATAGCAAGCCGGTAAGTTCTGCTCCTGAAATAATTTGGTTCGGACACTCATCGTATCTTATTAAAATCAATGATTTAAGAATTTTAGTTGATCCTGTTTTCAGCAAAACACCTTCTCCATTTTCTTTTATAGGGAGTAAGGCTTTTCCAGGTACAGATTTTGTAAAAGCCGAAGATTTTAAAAACATTGATGTGCTCTTAATTACACACGATCATTATGATCACCTGGATTATCAGAGCATTATCAAAATTGAACCACATTCAAAAAAAATAGTAACCTCTCTTGGCGTTGGAGCACATTTAGAAAAGTGGGAGGTTAATAGCAATAAAATAAATGAATTATGTTGGGGAGAGTCAATAGCTGTTGCACCTGGCTTGAAATTTACAGCAGTTCCGGCAAGGCACTTTACAGGGAGAAAATTTAAACGCAACCAAACACTTTGGTCTGCCTTTGCATTACAATCTGAAGATTGGAAGCTGTTTTTAGGTGGCGACTCTGGATATGATTCACATTTTTCAAAAATCGGAGAGGAGTTTGGTCCATTTGATCTTGCTTTACTAGAGTGTGGTCAGTACAATGCTTATTGGCCATACATACACATGTTTCCTGAAGAAACCGTTCAGGCCGCTATCGATTTAAAAGCAAAAGTTTTAATGCCGGTTCATTGGGGCAAATTTAGTTTGGCAATGCACCCGTGGAACGAGCCAATTAACAAAGTTGTGCTAGTGGCTGAAGAAAAAAACTTTCCTATTGTAACCCCTCAGCTTGGCGAAACCATCATATTAAATAAAGCGCTTCCTGTTTCTAAATGGTGGCTTGAAGAATAAATATTAAACAATATCGGTGTTATGATGTTTAAAATCTATAATTAAAATTCATTATGAAAACTGATCTTGTAGAAATTTTTCAAACAATAAGAGCTAGTGTGCAACCATACGCTACACGTGGATATACTGTACATGAGAATTCAGAAACTGGCTACGATCTTTACAGCGAAAAGAACATTGAACATGAGGGTGATAAGATTACAGAACGATTTTTTATTGGAATTTATATCAATGGAAATCAAGTAGAAGTGAAGGTTAATACGGCAGAGTTTTCAACTAAAAACCAAGAGCTAACAGATTTTGGAAGTGATCAATCTGGCTTGAAAATTTCTGAGCTTGACGATACTAAACTGAAAGAGGTAGAAACATTGGTAGAAATTATTCATATACATTTTAAAGAAAAGGAATGGATTTGATTTCTTTGATTAATTTTGTAAGAATTAATATCTAACAAAATAATTGAGTACTTTAAATTCAGTAAAGCTTATATGGCATCAGCAAATATCTTCAGCACTAGCTGATTTTAATGTGGAGTGCCATTTTTTTTTAAAGGAAAATTTCTCACTTCTTTCTATTTCGAATGGTGATATTATTGTTCATCTAGTAAATTTAGATCATCAATTAAACCCGAATGATTTACTAAAATTGCAAGATGAATACGCTGCTAAGGGTATCAAAATTGTTCATTTATGGGAAGATGTTTGGTTTAGCAGACCTAGCCAGGTGTTGGCCAGGATTCAATCTCTTTTAGGTAATAACAAAAGAATCTATGGGAGAAAAACAAAAGTTCAAAAAATAGACAAATCTGTTGCAGAGTCATTTTTAAATGATAACCATTTGCAAGGTTTTGTAAGTAGCCGATATAAACTGGGTTTATTTGAGAAAGAAAATTTGGTTGCAGTCGCTACATTTTCGGCGCTTCGTAAAATGAACCACAGTGCAAATTACAAATCTGCAGAGTTAATTAGGTTCGCTGTTAAAGCCGGTTATTCGGTTACTGGTGGCTTAAGTAAATTGATTACGTATTTTTCTGAGCAATATAGCCCCAATGATTTAATGACTTATGCCGATCGGGATTGGTCTGCTGGAGAGGCTTACATTAAATTAGGTTTTGAGCAAACTGCAATTTTAGTACCTCAATATTTTAATCTCAATGATGACCTAAGTAGAAATATTATGAAAGGCGAAATCACTTCTTTGAGCAATGCGTTTAACACAGGTAGCCTAAAATATATCTTAAAGTTTCAACATGACTGATTTTAATCTCATCATCATTTTAGGCGCCACCGCTTCGGGTAAAACGAAATTGGCTGTTCAAGTAGCAAAAGCTTTAAATGGCGAAATCATCAGTGCAGATAGTAGGCAGATATTTAAAAAAATGGATATCGGCACCGGTAAAGATCTTAATGAGTATAATATTGATGGCGTTACTATTCCTTATCATTTAATAGATATTCTCGATCCAGGAGAAAGATACCATGTTGATGCTTTTAAAAATGATTTCTTTCAATCATTTGAAGATATTTTAAAGAGAGGCAAAACACCTATTCTATGTGGTGGAACAGGGATGTACATTCATAGTTTATTGCAAAACCAAACTTATACTGCTATTCCAGTAAATGAAAAATTACGAAAGAATTTAGAGCAACACTCAAAGGAAGATTTAATTCAAAAGCTTCATACTTATAATAATTCCAGTCACGTAGATTTAAATTCAAAGAAAAGAATAATCAGAGGCATTGAAATTGCAGAATTTTTGAAATTCAATTCAATTTCAGCCATTGAAAGACCAATAATTAAGCCGATCATTTTCGGGTTGAAAAATGAAGTGGAAATTACCCGATCCAAAATTTTGAAAAGATTGGATGATAGGTTGGCGAATGGCATGATTAAAGAAGTAGAAAAACTCATGGAAGAAGGTATTCCAAAAGATATGTTGGTGTTTTATGGTTTGGAATATAAATTTATGGTGAACTATCTGGATGGATTAATCAATTATGAGGATTTTAGATTTCGATTGGGGATTGCAATTTGCCAGTATGCCAAACGTCAAAATACATTCTTTAGAAAAATGGAAAAGGACAATGTGTTTATCAATTGGCTCGATTCATCTTCAGAAATTAACCTTTTAAAACAACAGATTTTATTAAATGTTTTAAATAAAAATTAAATGATTCTAATCGTCAGATTCTAATCTGTTTAGCATTCTGGAATAAACAAAATAGCTCTTTTGGCACAGGTTTTGCAACTGTGAGTTAATATTAATTTAACTTAAAATATAATATCTTATAATGAAAACAATTACTAAAATTATTGCTACCTCAGCAGCTGTTGTAGCTTTATTCTTTACAACAAACGTTAATGCACAATCAAGAAACTTAGGAATAGGATTAAATGTAGGTATTCCTACCAGCGATGCATACAGTGTGGCAATTGGTGGTGATCTTCGTTATCAGTTCAACGTTGATAAACAATTATCAATTCCAGTAACTGCAGGTTATACCCACTTAAAAGGAAAAGAAATTGGCAATACTGGTTTTGATTTTCCTAGCTACGGTTACATTCCAGTAAAAGTTGGTGCTAAATATTTCTTTAACGAATCTGGTTCTGGAATTTATGGTTTAGCAGAATTAGGAGCTGGTTTTGGAACTAAAAACGGTAGTGGAACTTCTTTTGTTTATTCTCCAGCAATTGGTTATTCTTGGGATAATGGTTTAGACCTAGGTGCAAAATATGAAGGGTTAGCTCAAAGTGGTACTTCAACAGGATATGTTGGCTTGCGTTTAGCTTACGGATTCAGTCTATAATTCAAACCACAAAATAATTCAAAAAATCCTCAGCATTTGTTGAGGATTTTTTTATTGTCAAATATTTCTGAAAAAAATGAAAATTGTGAGATCTGCTTTTATTTTTTTTTCGTATATAAATCAAAACCCTTAATTAATTACTTAAATACATCTAACATGAAAACAATTACTAAACTTTTCGCCACGGCACTTACAGCAGTTGCGATTTTTACAACAACCAATTTAAAAGCACAAGAAATGACTACTATGTCTTCCAACAATGGAATGGCATTTAAAGTAGGTGTTGGTTTAAATGGTGGTTTATTTAGAAAAAGTTCTCCAATGGAATATTCTTATGGAGCTGATTTAAAACTACAGTGGGATTTAACTAAAGATGTTGCTTTAACAGCATCAGGTGGTTATGCAAAGTTAAAAGGTAGAAATAATGCTTTAGATTTCGATTTTATCCCTGCAAAAGGTGGTGTTAAAGTTTTCGCAATCGAGAGAATGTACCTTGCTGTTGAGGCTGGTGCAGGTTTTGGAATCGATGATGGTGCAAAAACTAACTTTATTTACACTGGTGGATTAGGTTATGAGTGGAATAATGGTTTGGATATCGGTATCAGATACGAAGGTTATGTAAATGATAGTTCTTCAACTACCTATTTCAGACAAACTGGCCAGTATGCTGTGAGATTAGCATATAATTTCAAATTATAATTATATCATCATATAATTAAGAAGCCTCGCAATTTGCGGGGCTTTTTTTATTGATTTAATATTTAAATTGCTATTTTGAGCCGAAAACCAAATACGATGAAAAAAATATTCGGCATTGCCATATTAGCTTCTTTACTCGCCTGCAATCAAGCAGAGAAAAAATCTTCTGAGGTTACGGATGCTGTACAAAAAGACGCAAAAGCATCTTCAACGAAAATTGAAATCAAAGACGAAAAGAAATTTGAAATCTTAAATCAATATGAGGATCTTAAAAATGCACTTGTCGCTTCAGATGCCACTAAGGCTCAAAAGTCAGCTTCGGTTCTTGGAAAAAGTTTAGCAAATTATGAGGGTTGTGAACCTACTGCAGAAATTGCTGCTAAAATTGCGTCAAATAATGATTTGGTAGCACAGCGAAAGAACTTTACCGTATTAAGTGCTGATGTAATCGCATTATTTAAAACAACAGAAATAGAATCAGGAATACTTTACGTTCAACACTGCCCAATGGCCAATAAAGGCGATGGGGGAGATTGGCTTTCAACAGAGAAGGAAATAAGAAATCCCTACTTTGGAGATGAGATGTTGGAATGTGGCAGAGTTGCAGAGGAAATAAAGGGAAAATAACCTATTCATGCATGAAATTAACTATGATTGTTACGTCGGTTTGACTGATAATTCATATTAATTTAACAGATTTGTTATGCATGTATATTAATTTTATATAATTTAGAAAGCTATAAACACAATACAATAATATGTCAGATATTGCAGAGATTAAAGTTGATGGTAAGACAGTAGAATTGCCAGTAATAACAGGAACAGAAGATGAAAAAGCCATAGATATTTCTAAACTAAGAGATCTTACAGGCTTTGTAACCTTAGATACTGGTTTTAAAAATACTGGTTCTACAAAAAGTAAAATCACTTTCTTAGATGGTGAAAAGGGGATATTAAAATATAGAGGTTACTCTATCGAAGAGCTTGCAGAAAAATCAAGTTTCTTAGAGGTATCTTATTTAATCGTTTATGGCGACTTACCAACTCAAGAACAATTAGATGCATTTCAAGCAGAAATTAGTAAGCACACATTGATTCATGAGGACATGAAGAAATTTTTTGATGGTTATCCATCAAGATCTCAGCATCGACAGTACGCATCGTTGGTTCTTCTGACTGTAACCTTTATGCATCTATATCTGCAGGTATCGCTGCACTTTGGGGTCCACTTCATGGTGGTGCAAACCAGGCTGTTATCGATATGCTTGAACTAATTAAAGCTGATGGTGGTGATACAGAAAAATGGATTAACAAAGCTAAAGATAAAAACGATCCTTTCCGTATGATGGGATTTGGACACCGCGTTTATAAAAACTTTGATCCACGTGCTAAAATCATTAAAAAAGCTTGTGATGATATTTTAGAAAACTTGGGTATTGATGATCCGATTTTAGAAATCGCTAAGAAATTAGAGGAAGCAGCTTTAACAGATCAATATTTCATCGATAGAAAACTATATCCAAACGTAGATTTTTACTCAGGTATTATCTACAGAGCATTAGGTTTCCCTTCAGAAATGTTTACTGTATTGTTTGCATTAGGTCGCTTACCAGGATGGATTGCACAATGGAAAGAAATGCATGAAAACAAAGAGCCAATTGGCCGTCCTCGTCAGATTTATGTTGGTGAAACTGATAGAGCTTTTGTTAGCATTAAAGATAGAAAGTAAATTAATACCGCATAAAAAAACCAAGTTTATTAAAACCTGGTTTTTTTATGCGGTATTTTTTGAAATTATGTCGCTACATAATAAATTAAATTTAACATAACCATTTCTGTCAGCTTTAACGATACATAGTAAAGAATAACAATTAAGAACATTTTACCTATCACTTTTTTGCGCTGATAAAACACCTTTAAAGCATTAAACATGTACCAACAAACCCAGGCAAATAGGCCAATTTTAATGATGGTAGACATCATACTTTCGGCTCCGAAAACATACTTCATGAATGGCCTTGTTAATATTGATACAATGAAATAGGCTGTCATTCCATGT
>SEDB01000052.1 GCA_004210715.1 Pedobacter sp. | reverse complement strand
GAAGTAAAAACACGGCTGCCCAGGTTATTTTGTAATCGGCGTAAGCGATAAATCGAACTATCGAAAACTTTAACTTCAGCGCCCAAAGCTAAGGCGGTTCTGGCGGCGTACTCTCCTACTGTTCCTGCCCCTAAAATCACAATTTCCGTAGGTGGTACACCGGTGAATCCACCTAACATTAAACCTTTTCCACCGGTAACGTTGCTTAAATATTCTGCCGCAATTAAAATCGATGTAGAACCTACAATTTCGCTCATTGCCCTAACCACGCTTAACACATTCCCTTCGTCACGCAGGTTTTCAAAGCACAAAGCATTAATTTTTTTCTGCATCAGTGCCTTCAGGTAATCTTGCTTTAACGTACCCGTTTGAAGTGAAGAAATCAAGGTCTGCCCCTTATGCATCAACTCTATTTCTTCCAGCATTGGCGGAGCAATCTTTACCAGGATATCTGAATCGAAAACCTCCTTTTTCGGCCATTCCTTCGCGTAATCCTGTAGCCATGATGTTTAAAAATGTGTTAGTTTTAGGTTGTTCAAGATAGGGAAATTCTGTTAATTAATTGAAAACTAATTGTTATACCTTACTCAGGCTGAATACCCTTCGGTTTTCATCTATGATTGCAATTTCCACTTTCACAAAGTGATCAGGCAATAATTCGGCCACTCTTTCCGGCCACTCAATTAAACAAGTACCTCCCCCATAAAAATACTCTTCATAGCCCAAATCATAAGCCTCCTGAATATCTTTTATGCGGTAAAAATCAAAATGAAATATGGATCCGTTTGGACTTTCATACTCATTCACAATAGAATAAGTTGGACTGGAAACTACATCTTCTACACCTAAAACCTTACAAAAGGTTTTTATAAAGGTGGTTTTTCCAGCGCCCATATCGCCTTCAAAAATGAATATCTTTTCGTTTGAAGCAAATGCTAAAAGCTGTTTTGCAACTTGAGGTAAATCGGATAAATCGTTTACTGCTAATTCCATTGTAAAAAAATAAAGGCAAAAGTAATACATAATTGCATTGCTTTTGCCTTTTAAGTTATCGTCATGCTGAACTTATTTCAGCATCCTGTATGCTTCATGCTCGCATTAGTAAGATCCTGAAACAAGTTCAGCATGACGATTGTTCTTATTCAGTGCTTCAAAATTGTCTACCTTTCTTCAAAGGCAGCATCTCAAAGTTAATTTTCTTTATTAATCGTCATTTCGACTAAATAAGTATTATCTCGGGGAATACGTTACCACCGGAATAATCATTTCTTCCAATGAAATTCCACCATGCTGAAACGTTTCGTTGTAATAATTTACAAACTGATTGTAGTTATTCGGGTAAACGAAATAGCTATCCTCACGGGCAAAAATGTAACTGCTGCTGATGTTAATTTTAGGCAGCAAAGCATCATGAGGATTTTTTATTAAAAACACCTCTTTCGCATTAAAATTTAAGTTCCTTCCCTGTTTGTACCTCAAATTGGTATTTGTTGCTCTATCGCCAATTACTTTAACTGGTTTTTTCACGCGAATGGTTCCGTGATCGGTAGTAATAATTACTTTAACCTGTTTTTGAGAAATTTTCTTCAATAAATCCCAAAGTGGCGAATGCTCAAACCATGATAAGGTTAATGAGCGATAAGCCGCATCATCATTTGCCAATTCACGGATCATTTGCATATCTGTACGGGCGTGGCTTAACATATCAACAAAGTTGAAAACAATAGCGTTGAAATCATTTTGAAGCAAATTGTTCGTTTGTTCAACTAAATCCTTTCCTTGCTCAAAAGTTAAAATCTTATTGTAGCTGAATTTACAGTCTTTTCTTAAACTACGTTTGATATTATCAGCCAGAAAAGCTTCCTCATGCATATTTTTTCCACCCTCATCATCATCATTTTGCCAAAGTTGAGGAAAACGTTTTTCCATTTCTAAAGGCATTAAACCAGAAAATATAGCATTACGGGCATATTGTGTAGCTGTTGGTAAAATACTGGTATACATATCCTCCTCATCAATTCTGAAATATTCAGAAATTAACGGGTTAATGATTTTCCATTGATCGTAACGCAGATTATCAATTAAAATAAAAAATACCGGTGTGGTATCATTAATATGCGGGAAAGCTTTTTTCTTCAATAATTCATTAGAAAGTAATGGCGCTTTATCTTTGTTTTTAATCCAATCCAAATAGTTTTCTTCAATGAATTTGGTAAATTGAGTATTGGCCTCCTGCTTTTGCATAGTCAAAATTTCATGCATCTGCGGATCATCCAGCTTTTCTAATTCAAGCTCCCAGAAAACAATTTTTTTGTAAACATCAATCCACTCTTCATAATTTAGTCTATCGCCTAAAGTCATTCCAAGGCGACGAAAATCCTGCTGGTAAGCCATTGATGTTTTTTCACTAACCAAACGCTTATTATCAACAAATTTCTTGATGGTAAGCAATACCTGTTTTGGATTTACTGGCTTGATTAAATAATCATCAATTTTACTTCCAATCGCATCCTCCATTAAATTCTCTTCCTCGCTTTTGGTAATCAAAACCACCGGAACATCAGGATTTAAATTTTTAATGGCCGAAAGGGTTTCAATTCCACTCATTCCAGGCATATTTTCGTCTAAAAAAACAAGATCGAAATGCGATTTTCCAAATGCTTCAAGTGCATCGTTTCCATTGGTAAATGTGGTTACATGATAGCCTTTATCATTCAGTAATAATATATGAGGTTTTAATAAGTCGATTTCATCATCGGCCCACAATATTTTAGTTTCTTGCATGTTTTTGTAAAAATAGGTATGTATTGCCTTTTTATTTCGGCGGGTAAATCAATCTATAAATAAAAATAGCAATTTTTGTACCGTATCTATCTATTTAACTATTTTTAACGATTGAATAAAAAGAAAATAATAAACGATCCGGTTTACGGATTCATTAGTCTCCCATCAGAATTGGTTTACGATGTAATTTCTCATCCGTATTTCCAACGTCTACGCTATATTAAGCAGCTTGGGATGACACATCTCGTATATCCCGGAGCATTACATACCCGATTTCATCATGCTTTAGGCGCCATGCATTTAATGAGTTTGGCAATTGAAGTTTTACGAAGCAAGGGACACACCATTACCGATGGAGAGGAAGAAGCTGCCACACTGGCTATTTTACTGCACGATATTGGCCACGGCCCATTTTCTCATGCGTTAGAGCACTCGTTGGTAACCGGAATTAAACACGAGGATATTTCAGCAAAGCTGATGCATGATTTGAATGAACATTTCGACGGGAAATTAACCCATGCAATTGAAGTGTTCAATGGCACTTACCCGAAAAGATTTCTGCATCAATTAATATCTGGTCAGCTGGATTTGGATAGAATGGATTACCTGAATCGGGATAGCTTTTTTACTGGCGTAAGCGAAGGCGTAATCAGTTTTGATCGGATTATTAAAATGTTTAACGTTTTTGATGATGATTTGGTCATCGAAGAAAAAGGAATTTATTCCATCGAAAAATTCCTGATTGCCCGTCGTTTAATGTACTGGCAGGTTTATTTGCACAAAACAGTAATTGCTGGCGAGATGATTTTAGTTAAATTGCTGGAAAGAGCAAAGGAATTATCTGCCGCAGGCGAAGATTTGTTTGCAGCACCATCGCTAAAATATTTTTTTGAAAATGATATTAGTGAAGAAAATTTCTTTTCCAATCATGAAAACCTGGAGCATTTTACAAATTTGGATGATCAGGACATTTATGCAGCAGTTAAAGTTTGGGTAAAACATCCTGATAAAATATTAGCTACACTTTGCAAAATGCTTACCTCAAGAAACCTGTACAAGGTTGAGATGGGCAACGAAATGGCACCCCTGGATCGCGTTGCGTTTTTAAAAGACGCCACAGTAAATTTGCTGGGTATAAAGCCAGAAGAAGCCCGATATTTTGTGTTTACGGATGCTATACAAAACAGGGCCTATAATGCTGGTGTAGGAAATATTAAGATTTTGATGAAAAACAACGATATTGTTGATATTGCAAAAGCTTCAGATTTATCCAATTTGGAATCGCTGCAGAAAACAGTTGAGAAATACATTCTCTGTTATCCAAGGGGGATTTAAGATTAATTAACAAAATATTTAACTTTTACTGCCGTTTTAAGTCTTACTATTGTGTAAAATATACACGGTTTAACCTTTACAGGTTTTTTTGTTCATATCAATTTAACATATACCTTTGTACGATGCAATTTACTGCAAAGCAGATAAGCGAGTTTTTAAACGGTTCCATTGATGGTAACCCTGATGTAGCCGTAACCGAACTTTCTAAAATAGAAGATGGTAAAGAAGGCTCATTGTCTTTTCTTTCAAATCCTAAGTATGAAAACTTTTTGTATAGTACTCAGGCTTCGGTTGTTATCGTTTCAAAAGATTTCGCACCAACACAACCTTACACCAGCACATTAATCCGTGTTGATAACCCCTATAGTTCTTTTACTATTCTGTTGGATAAATACAACGAAGCTGTAAATGCTCAGGCTGCTCAATCGGGAATAGATAAACTTGCTTTTGTACATCCAAGCGCTAAAATTGGTAAAAATGTTTTCATTGATGCCTTTGCCTACGTTGCTGAAAACGTAGTTATTGGCGATGGTTGTAAACTAAATGCACAAACATTTGTAGGTGCTAACGCTAAGATTGGTGAGCACAGTACATTTTTTCCAGGCGTAAAAATCTATCACAATTCGGTCATCGGAGATAGAGTAATCATCCATTCAAATACGGTAATTGGAAGTGATGGTTTCGGTTTTGCCCCGCAAAAAGATGGTACATACAACAAAATCCCTCAAATTGGAAATGTAATCATTGAAGATGATGTAGAAATTGGCGCCAATACCACTGTAGATCGTGCAACGATGGGATCTACAATTGTGAAAAAAGGCGCAAAAATTGATAATTTGATTCAAATTGCACATAATGTTGAGATTGGCGAAAACACTGTTTTAGCTGCTCAATCGGGTATTTCTGGCAGTACAAAAATTGGCCCGAACAGCGTTGTTGGTGGGCAAGTTGGTATTGCAGGTCATTTAACTTTAGCTAAAGGCACTCAAATTGGCGCTCAGGCTGGCATAAACTTTAACATTACTGAAGAAAATAAACAATGGCATGGCAGCCCAGCACAACCTTTGCGCAACTGGATGCGGGCCTCGGTAATTTTTAAGCATTTACCAGAAGTTGAAAAAAGAATAAACACTCTAGAAGAAGAACTGAAAAGGTTAACCGCCGAATTGGAAAAGAACACAATACACAATGAACGTTAGACAAAAGACGATTAAAAAAGAAATATCAGCCTCGGGAGTGGGTTTACACACCGGTGCTAATGTTACCCTTACATTTTGCCCTGCGCCTGAAAATCATGGCTTCAAATTTCAGCGTATTGATTTAGAAGGACAGCCTATTGTTGATGCGGATGCAGATAATGTGACTGATACTTCTCGTGGAACTACCATTACACAAAATGGTGCAAGCGTAAGTACTGTTGAACATGTAATGGCATCGTTAATTGGCATGGACTTAGATAATGTTTTAATAAAACTTGATGGTCCGGAAACGCCAATTATGGATGGTAGTTCGATTCAATTTATTGATTTATTGGAAGAAGCAGGAGCAATCGAGCAAAACGCTGATCGCGAATACTTTACCATTCCCCATAACATCACTTATACAGAAGAAGATAGAAAAGTAGAAATTGTGGCAATGCCTTTAGATGACTACCGCTTTACCTGTATGATTGATTATAACTCTCCGGTTTTAGGCAGCCAACATGCAGGTATTAACACCATTGCAGAGTTCAAAAAAGAAATTGCTTCGTGCCGTACTTTTTGTTTCCTTCACGAATTAGAGTATCAACTTTCTCACAACTTAATTAAAGGCGGCGATTTAAATAACGCCATTGTTATCGTTGATAAAGAGGTTACAAAAGACGAATTAAGTCACTTAGCTAAATTATTTAACCGTGCTGATATTGATGTAGCTCCTCAGGGAATTTTGAACAACATGGAGTTACGCTATCAAAACGAGCCTGCCCGCCATAAATTGTTAGATATGATTGGCGATTTGGCCTTGGTAGGTATGCACTTAAAAGGCCATATCATGGCTGCTCGTCCTGGACATGCGGCAAATGTAGCCTTTGCTAAAAAAATTAAGGCTGCGATTAAAAAAGAGAAAAATAAAAAAATCCAAAAAGTGTACGATCCAAGCGCTAAGCCATTATATGACGTTGTTCAAATTATGGAAATTTTGCCTCACCGTGCTGCGACTTACTAGAACCCATCAGAAGAGGTATTGCTCAAATGAAAGGTGTAGGTATGGTTGGCGATAAAATCGTTGTCGAAGCCGAAATGATGGCTCAAATTTCAAAAGTTAAACAACCAGAACCTGCCCAATAATGATACAACCTTTAGCATACATACACCCACAGGCAAAAATTGCCGAAAACGTAGTGATTGAACCTTTTGTAGTAATACATAAAGATGTTGTAATTGGCGAGGGAACCTGGATTGGATCGAACGTAACCATTATGGATGGTGCACGTATTGGTAAAAACTGCCGCATTTTTCCTGGAGCAGTAATTTCCGGCGAACCACAGGATTTAAAATTTGCAGGCGAAGTTACCACGGCTGAAATTGGCGACAATACTACCATTCGTGAGTGTGTAACCATTAATCGTGGCACTAAAGATAAATGGAAAACAACAATTGGCAGCAACTGCCTAATCCAGGCTTACTCACACATTGCTCACGATTGTGAAGTAGGTAATAATTGCATTTTCTCAAACAGCACTACCTTGGCTGGCCACATTACCATTGGTAACAATGTGGTTTTAGCTGGTTTAGTCGCTATTCACCAATTTGTAAAAGTTGGTTCTTACGCTTTTGTAACCGGTGGATCATTGGTTCGTAAAGATGTACCACCATACGTTAAAGCTGCACGTGAGCCACTAGTTAAGCCTAAAGCAGAAAAGCTAAAGCTTAAAGCAATATATTTATGAGTGATTTAACGCTAATCAGAACCAATTCAGATCATCCTGATTTTAGACAATTGGTTGTTTTACTAGATCAGGATTTAGCGATTAGAGATGGAGACGAACATGCTTTTTATGATCAGTTTAACAAAGTTGATACAATTAAAGAAGCTGTGGTTGCTTACCAAGATGAAACCCCTGTAGCTTGTGGGGCGATAAAACCATTCAGAGAAACTGCAGCAGAAATTAAAAGGATGTTTGTTCATCCCGATTATAGAAAGCAAGGCATAGCAGTTAAGATTTTAACGGAACTAGAGCAATGGGCTGCAGAACTTAGCTTTACTAAATGCGTTTTGGAAACCGGCAAAAAGCAACCTGAGGCAATTGCCTTATACCAAAAGGTTGGTTATCACATCACGCCAAACTACGGCCAGTATATTGGTGTCGACAATAGTGTTTGCATGGCTAAATTGCTTAGCAGAGCTTAATATATGATACTAAATTCTCGACACTTAAAGAATGAAGATAGCTTTAAACAACATTGGCAGAAGATTTAACAAGGAATGGATCTTTAGAAATCTAAGCACCGAGTTCATTTCCGGCAACAGTTACGCTATTTTAGGACCAAATGGCTCAGGAAAATCGACCTTATTGAGTGTTCTAACCGGTAGCCTAACACCATCGGAAGGGCAAATTTCTTTTTCTGACACACAAGACATTCCTGTTGAAGATATTTATAAACACATCAGCCTTGCTGCGCCATATTTGGAACTGGTAGAAACATTTACCTTAAAAGAGATTATTAATTTCCATTTTAAGTTCAAAAACTTTGCCGATGGGGTTGATGCAAATTCATTAGTTTCTATATTGGGTTTGGAAAAATCGGCAAACAAGGAAATCAAGTACTTTTCATCGGGAATGAAACAAAGAACCAAACTTGCTTTGGCATGCTGTTCTGACTCACCAATATTATTTTTAGATGAACCCACCAGTAATTTAGACGTTCAGGGAATTAATTGGTACAAGGAACTCATCGAAAAATTTACTAAAGATAGATTAACTGTAATTGGTTCTAACCAAATCCAGGAATATGATTTCTGCAAAGAAATGATTCAAATAGCTGATTTTAAATAAATTAATCAACCTCATTAGCGCTTTTCAATTGCTTAATTTGTCATACTTTTGTATTATAAAAATATTTTTATAAAAATATTTTGTAACTGAAAAATAGTTCTTACCTTTGCACCACCAAAAAGAGAAACAATATTTAATTTATCTCTTCTGGAAAAACATTAATATTCTCCGTTTAACGGAAACAAAATATACAGCTGTAAAAGCGAAAAATTTTTTCATAGTTTAGTTTGAGGTTTAGGTTGATTATGCCTTTGGAGTGGTTCCCAAAGGCATTTCTTTTATACGGTGGTTTTTCCTCAGTTGGCTAAAGCCAAAAAGCAATAAATGCAAATTCGATGTTTTTGTTTAGCACACTTTACGGGAGCAGGCTTTGGTTTATTGCAGAGGCTTAAGTGACTTAAACCCGATTGCCACGGAAATACTTTTTTGATAAACCTCGTAGGCTTTAAAAACCTACGAGGTTTATTTTACAAAAAAGATTGAAGTAAAAGCGGGACTGCTATAACCGATTAATGCGGGTTTTGCTTTCCAAATCAAAATTCATTTTTTTAACTTTGATATTCAAAAATTAGCAAAACAAGATTTCATTATTAAAATGGCAAAAGCATCAGAAGTAAAAAGCGGAAATGTACTTCGTTTTAACGGAGAGTTGGTAAGCGTAGAAGAATATATTCATCGTACACCTGGTAATTTAAGGGCGTTTTATCAAGCCCGTATGCGGAACGTTAAAACCGGAAAAATTGTTGAATATCGCTTCCGTACCGATGAAGAAGTGACCATTTGCCGCGTCGAAACCAATAATTATCAATATTTATACGAGGATGGCGATTATTTGGTGGTAATGGACAATAACACCTTCGAACAATACAATATCCCAAAATTGCTTTTCGGCAGCTCAATTAAATTTCTTAAAGAAGGCATGAATGTAACCATCGCCTTCGAGAGCGATGAACCAATTGTTGCGCAATTGCCAAACAGCGTAGAGCTTGAAATTACCTACACAGAGCCTGCTGTTAAAGGCGATACCTCTACCAGTGCGCAAAAATATGCAACTAAAATAATTTTACCTTTGCCGTCACAAAAAACCGAAATATAAAATCCAAATAGGATCATATCATATGGCAAAAGCATCAGAAATTAAAAACGGTAACATCCTTCGCCTAAATGGCGAACTGGTTACTGTTGACGAGTGGAACCACCGTACACCAGGCAAAGGCGGCGCATTTTACACTGGCAAATTCCGTAACATTAAATCGGGCAGAATTGTTGAGGCTCGTATGGGTACGGACGAAGCTGTTGAAATTTGCCGTGTGGAAACAAGTGATTATCAATATCTTTATGAAGATGGCGATTACTTAGTGGTAATGGACAACAACACTTACGAACAATATAATGTTGAAAAAACACTATTTGGATCTGCTATCAAATTTTTAAAAGAAGGCATGAGCGTTATCGTTTCTATGGAAAGCGATGAAGCAATTATGGGACAGCTACCAAACTTTGCTGAGTTTGAAATTACCTATTCGGAGCCGGCTGTTAAAGGCGATACCTCTACTAATGCATTGAAAGCGGCAACACTTGAAAATGGTGTTGAGGTTAAAGTACCTATGTTTGTAAACCAAGGCGATAAAATTAAAGTGGATACACGTACAGGAGAATACGTAGAGCGTGTGAAATAGATTGTAAAATTAATAGAAAGGCCCTTGGATTTGTTTTCAAGGGCTTTTTTGTTTTTATAAAGATATCGAAGAAAGGAGTGAAATATTTTGAATGGATGTTTTTCTTTTGCTTTAAGATCCCCAGTCAAGCTAAGGATGACGACCGTTCATAGTTGGTGTTTCTATATGATTCTCATATATGATATTTTACCAATCGACTTTGCCAGTCCGTCATTCCCACGCAGGTGGGAATCTTAAAGCGTTCGCTAATTCAACTCGTGTATTTTTGCTTTTCGCCTAAAACACACGATATTTTAAATCTTTATATTTACCTAAATTGGTACTATGTTAAAATCGGAAATTAGAAAGCAAGCTTTAAAAGATAGATTAGCGATTAGCGATATGGAATATGAATCGTTAAATAATGGCTTGTTAAATCAATTCACGGCTTTGGATTTTAGCACAGTAAAAACGCTTCATATTTTCTTGCCGATAACAGAAAAAAAAGAACCAAATACATTTCTACTAATTGAATGGCTGGCTGAAAATCATCCTCAAATTAAAATCATTGTACCTAAAGCCGATTTTGAAACCGCATTAATGACGAATCATGAATATTTGGGGGTAAACGATTTACAAAAGAATCTTTACAACATTCTGGAACCACAAAAGGGAAGCATACACGATGGAGAAATTGATATGGTTTTGGTTCCGCTTTTAGCTTTTGATAAAGTAGGTTATCGAGTTGGTTATGGAAAGGGCTTTTACGACCGTTTCCTTGAAAATATAAATGCTCAAAAAATAGGCTTATCTTTGTGGCCTGCAATAGCAAGAATTGATGATGTGAATGAACACGACATTCGTTTAGACTTTTGCATTACACCAACAGAAACCATTAAATTTTAAGCTTACAATCATGCCACAGGAAATCGTTATTAAAACCGAGAAACAATACGAAGAAAACATGATTGCTGTTTTTGAATTGCAGGAAAAAGAAGAACTTACCGCCGATGATTTAAAGCAGATTGAACTGATGCTAAAGGCTGGGGAGAAATACGAGGCGGAGCATTTATAAATTTTCTGGAACATTCTGTTTCAGAATCTTAAAAGCAAGCACCAAGCAGGAAAGATGCTGAAATGAATTCAGCATGACGACCGATTTAATCTTTCTGCGCTTTTATAAAATCGCTTACCAAATAAGCAATCAGTTTAGAGGTTAATTTGCTCACTCTACCATCTAACAATCTTGTTGCGCCCTCACTAATATGCATATAAGAAAAGCTGTTTTTATTTGTTAAAATCAACCTCCTAATATCATTTACAGAAAATCCTGAGGGTGTTTCGGCGCTGGCAAGTACGTTTTGAATACAATCTAAATCTATTTCCAAGCCTGCGGCGGAACCAATAGCAGAAAAGAAATTTTCTTCTTCTGCACTTTTTAAAAGATCATCAAAAAATATTGCCTTTAGCTTAGGGTTGGTTTCTATTTGAGTCAAAATTGACTCATTATTATAGCTTTGATGCAATCCATACATGAAATAATGATTCAGGTAGTTTTCGACTAAAGCATAAGTAAATCCATTTCCACTGTGCCTTCCCTCCTGTTCTCTTAAATCTGCGTGTGCATCAATATTTAAAACATCAATCGGATTTTTTTTAGCTAACGATGTTCCTTTAATCATTGGATAAGCGTTGTTATGTCCGCCACCAATTGCGATTGGGATTTTACCCGCAGCAACAATTTTTTCAATTACCCGGTAAACTAAATCATCAATTTCGCTAACCTTCTTTCTTAGGCCATCAATCGTAGAATCTTCTGGTTCCTCAATTTCAAAATGCCCCAGCACCAAAATTTCTTCGCCAGATAAAAATCGATTGCTCTGAATGTTTAGGAAAGCCATTAATGCTGGTCGCCAGGTTGTTGATGCGCCTGCGATGCCTGAATTTGCCCGGATACCAATATCTTCCGGAATACCTAAAATCACAAATTTGGCATCTGATGAATTCAATTCTTTGAAAGAAGATATGATTTTTATCCTTTCTCCAAGTTTTGTTTCTCCTTCACGGTAAATAATCAGGTTATTGATATCGCTTTGCGAATATATTTTAAGGCTATCCATTATAAATTTCGCCGTTTAAAATGATGGTCTCTACTTGTGTTTCGCCAAAGCTATAAGGCAAATAGGCAACAGAGGGCATCGGTTTGGTGATAAATAAATTTGCTTTTTTACCAATGGCAATACTTCCAAAGTTATTGCTGATTTCCATGGCAGCTGCGCCATTTAAAGTAGCGGCATTGATGGCTTGCTCTGGTTGCATTTTAAGCTTTATGCAAGCCAGAGAAACCACAAAATTCATATTTCCAGACGGTGTTGAGCCCGGATTATAATCGGTGGCCAGCGCAACCGGAACATTTTCTGCGATTAAACTTTTCGCATTGGCAAAAGGTATCCCCAAATAAAACGAACAAGAAGGCAAAAGTGTTGCAATGGTATTTGATGTTTTTAAACTGCTTATGGTTTGCTGGTTGGTTTCTTCAAGATGGTCGACAGAAACCGCATTATTTTCAATTCCCACTTCAACTGCACCTGAAACAGAAAGTTGATTGGCGTGTATTTTTGGTTTTAATCCAAATTTCGCACCTGCTTTTAAAATTTGGTCTGTTTCTTCAACAGAGAAAAATCCTTTTTCGCAGAAAACATCGATATAATCGGCGAGATTGTCATTTGCAATTTTTGGCAGCATTTCATTGATAATCAAGTCAATATAACCTTGATGGCTATCTTTGAATGCTTTTGGATAAGCGTGAGCCGCTAAAAATGTAGTCTTAATTGGAATCGGAAAAGTCGATTTTAACCGCTGGATTACCCGCAGCATTTTAATTTCGCTTTCTACCGTTAAGCCATAACCACTTTTAATCTCAACAGCACCTGTGCCTTGCAAAACCATGTTTTTTAAACGAATGGATGCACTTTCAAACAACTCGTTTTCTGATGCATGTTGAAGTTTATTGGCTGAATTTAAAATTCCGCCACCCGCTGCTGCAATCTCTTCATAAGTTTTACCTTTAATTTTCATAGCAAATTCTTCTTCCCGCGAAGCGGCAAAAACAATATGCGTATGGCTATCGCACCAGGAAGGGAAAACATATCGACCACTTACGTTGGTAGAAGGGAGATGTGAAATGGAAGCTGGGATTTCGTCCATCTTACCAAAATCTTTAATCAAATCTTCTTCTACTAAAAGCCAGGCATTTTCCAAGATGGGTAAGTTATTCATCTCACTTCCCCGAAGAACCAACTTATCTTTTGGATGCAAGCCCACAAGACCTTTTATATTTGTGATTAGCATTTGGTTAGTTTATTAAGTATCAAGTAGCGAGAATCAAGTATCAAGACGGCATATGCAATCATTCGTTTTCATATTTACATCATTCCATCTCCAGCAAAACCGGGCAATGGTCGGAGTGAATCGCATCTTGCAAAATTCTTACATTTTTCAGTTTGCTTTCCATTGGTTTTGTAACTAAGTGATAATCGATTCGCCAACCGAGATTTTTACCTCTCGAACCTGCCCGATAACTCCACCATGTGTAATGATGCGGGTCTTTGTTAAAATGGCGGAAAGCATCTACAAAACCATTTTCTAAAAATAATTGCATCCATTCGCGTTCCTCGGGTAAAAAACCTGATGAATTTGCATTAGATTTTGGATTATGAATATCAATTGAAGTATGGCAAATGTTATAATCTCCACTCACAATCAAGTTCGGGATTTCTTTGCGCAATTCGCCTATGTATTGGTCGAAGAATCGCATAAATTCATATTTTTTTAACTGCCGTTCATCTCCGCTGGAACCAGATGGCATGTACAAACTCATCAACGAGAAATCATCAAAATCCGCTCTTAAAATTCTTCCTTCTTGATCAATCCATTCTTCGCCACAACCATACTCAATGTGATTGGGTTTTATTTTGGTTAGAATTGCAACCCCGCTGTAGCCTTTCTTTTCTGCCGGAAACCAATAATGATGATAGCCCAACTGTTCAACCAAGGCAATAATTTCTGGAATTTGAACTGGTAATGCTTTTACTTCTTGCAGACAAATCATATCGGCATTTGTAGCTTGCAACCAGCCGAAAAAGTTTTTGGTGCTTGCCGCCCGTATTCCGTTAACGTTATAGGATATGATTTTCATTAAAAAGTTTCAAAAGGTGAAGCGGTAAATTTAGAAATTAATTGAATAAATGCTTGGCTATTGAAATTTGATTAGTTCATGAACGGTCGTCACTCTGATTCATTTAATGGTCTTCCTAGCCAGAAAGATGCTGAAATAAATTCCGTATGACGAATGGATTAGCCTTTCGCCAACTGTTTCTCTAACTTCTTTGCCTCTCTCCTTTTCAAAATCGTGATGTCAATTTTAACATCACTTTTAGGACGGTTATTTTTATCGGTTTCTAAAACAGCAATTTTATCAACCATCTCTAAACCAGAAATAATTTCTCCATAAACGGTATAATTCCTGTCCAAATGGGGTGTACCGCCGATGGTTTTATAAACCTGTCTTTGCCATTCGGGTATTTTAAACTTCAATCGTTTTTCTTCAAGACTATTCAATTGCTCCTCAGTAAAAACCTTTCCTTGCACTAAATAAAACTGACTTCCGCTTGATGCCTTTTCAGGATTATTATCTCTGGCGGCAGCCAAAACACCTTTTTTATGAAATAAGCCATCTCTAAATTCTGCCGGAATGGTGTACTTCGGTCCACCTTCACCTAACAAAGTGTCTGGTTTTGCATTTTTTGAATCCGGGTCGCCGCCTTGAATCATAAAATCTTTAATCACCCTGTGAAATAAAGTGCCGTTATAATAGCCCTGCTTTGCAAGTTTTAAAAAGTTATCACGATGAAGTGGAGTTTCATTATACAGCTTCACAATGCACTCGCCAAATTCCGTTTTAATTCGGATATACTGATTTTTAGGCTTCGCGGCAAAGGCAGATATTACCGAGAAAGCGCAGATAAATAATAATAATTTCTTCATTTAAATGGTGTTTGAGGCTAAATTAGGTTAAAAAATGAAATTCAATAAATAAAGCGGTTTAATATTCGGTTTTTTTTACCTTAACTTTGTCGTAATGAAGTTAAAACAAAAAATAGCACTTTCTTTGGCCGTATTTTATGCGGTTAGTGTTATGGGTTTGGCTTTAAGTTTGCATTTCTGCGGTGGTAAATTAGCAAATGTAAAGTTGTTCAGCAATGAGCTTGCTTGTAACCTTTGTAAAGATATTCCGGCAGAAAAAATAAAAGACGATGGTTGCTGCAAAAATACGCAGGTAACGGTTAAAGTAAAAGATAGTCATCAAACAGAGGCGCAAACACAAATGCCAAAGTTGTTTTCTATTCAGCTTTTTCTTCATCCGCCGGTTTTAGAATTTCTGACCAACATTACCCCAGCTTTTTTCAGTAAAATTAGCAACAAAGCACCGCCGCTTTCTACGCGGGTTGCCTTGCATGTTTTCAATTGTATTTTTAGGAATTAGGATTAAATAACTCCGTCATGCTGAACTCGTTTAGCATCTCTTTGCTATTAAGGCGCTGAAATAAATTCAGGAGTTACGATAGCGCAAAATTTATTCTTATTTCAAAAATCATGAAAACAATAAAAATATTCAGCATAATTATGC
Source organism: Pedobacter sp. (assembly GCA_004210715.1). Classification (GTDB taxonomy): domain Bacteria; phylum Bacteroidota; class Bacteroidia; order Sphingobacteriales; family Sphingobacteriaceae; genus Pedobacter. Next base: position 20,291 of record SEDB01000052.1, on the reverse strand, counting down.
TTCTTTTTGCCGTTAAAGTTTCGGCTCAACAAATCTCAACTGCCGATTTACAGGTAACTGGTTTAACTTGCTCAATGTGTTCAAACGCGACACAAAAATCATTAGAAACTTTAGGTTTTATTAATTCGGTAAAACCGGATTTGAACAAAAACATCTTCGTTTTAACCTTCAAAAAAGGCGCCGACATTAACATCGATTTAATTCGTAAAAAAGTTCAGGATGCTGGCTTTTCTGTGGGTGGTTTAACTGCTGATTTCACATTCAACCAGGTAAAAGTTGATGATAAAGGTCAGGCGGTTGTAGATGGCAATGTTTTTCGCTTTGTAAACGCAAAAAACAAAACCTTGAACGGAACGGTGAAAGCATCAGTTATTGATAAAAATTTCATCTCCGGTGCTGCATTTAAAAAACAAGCGGCTTCTGTAAATTCTGATGCATACGCAAACGGAACAGCGGTTGTAAACGGAAAGAAAACTCGTGTTTATCACTTAGTTCTTTCTTAAAATGAGAAGAATTTGGATAATGGCATTGATTTTAATCGGTGCTTATAGCAGAATAAGCACCAGCAGAAGGCCTGGGTTTAGCCGAGATATTAATTTGGAAGGCGACAACAGTGGCTGGCAAGCCGGATTAATTTTTACGCAATTGCTGCATAAGCTGGCACTTTCCGCGACATTAGGTTATGCCGATGCTTTCGGACCATCTGATAAAGTTTTGAGATTCAATACGCCTCAGCCAGATAAAATGCTCTCATATAGCCTTTCATCAGGCTACCTGGTTTTGCCTTTTGTTTATAAGGATTACAAAGAGCCAAATTTTAACCTTTACTTCGAACTGTTAGGTAAAACCGACCCAGGTTCGGGCGAATCTTATTTAGATTTGGCACCAGCCGTTCAGGTGATTTTAAACAGCAGAACCCGGATTGACTTGGGTTATCGGTTTCAGGCCACGGGAAACATGGCTAATCGCTATTTAAAAAACATGTATCTGCTAAGAGCAGAATTTAACTTTTTTAATGTTTTAAAATAAAATACAATGAAACTTGTTTAAGCAACAAATTTTACAGCTTACACAAGTTTCATCACAAATAAATTAAATATATACAAGATGAAAAAAATCATGATAATGATGGCTATAATCGCCATTGCAACTACAAAATTAACTTTCGCACAAAGTAAAACTGATGCAGCTTTTAATCAATTATTAAGCGCTTATTACGATGTTAAAAATGCTTTAGCAACTGATAAAAAAAATGTAGCGGCAGAGAAAGTGAAAACGCTATCTGCTAAAGTGGATGCTATTCCCCACAAAGATTTACCAGCAACACAACATACGCTTTGGATGGAGCAAGCCAAAATAATCAAAGCAAAAGCGACTGAACTGACCGCAGGAAAAGACATCAAAGCGCAAAGAAAATCTTTCGAAGGTATTTCTTACGCAATGATTAAAACCGTAAGGAACATCAAATTTAACAATGCAACAGTTTATGTTCAGCATTGCCCAATGGCGAAAGCAAGCTGGTTAAACGAAAAAGAAAACATCGAAAATCCGTATTACGGGAGCATGATGTTTGATTGTGGTGACGTGGCCGAAACCATAAAATCGAAATAATGAATCTGCATATCAAAAATATGGTATGCAACCGTTGCAAAATGGTGGTAAAGGCCGAGCTGGAAAAGCTTGGCTTTTATCCTGTTTCGGTTGAGCTTGGCGAAGTTTTATTACCTGAAAATATTTCTTTTGATGATAAACTTAAAATCGCTGAAAAGCTAAATCATTTCGGGTTCGAATTGCTTGAAGATAGAAAAACTCAAATTGCCGAACAAATAAAAACAGCAATTATCAGCCTCGTGCATTATACCAAAGAACCGCTTAAAATTAATCTTTCTTCGTACCTAAGCGAACAAATCAACCTCGAATACGCTCAATTAAGTGCTGTATTTTCGGAAGTTGAAAATCAAACCATTGAGAAGTATTTTATCGCTCAAAAAATTGAAAAAGCAAAAGAAATGCTTACTTATGGCGAGTTAACACTGAGTGAAATTGCTTATCAACTCAATTATAGCAGTGTTGCACATCTTTCCGCTCAATTTAAAAAAGTTGCAGGGTTAACACCATCAGCCTATAAAAACCAGGCATCTGATAAAAGGAAAGCATTGGATGAGATTTAAATTGATTCCATTCCGTCAGTTGAAACTGACGGCAAAGAGTGTCAAGCAAGAAAAGAGAACTACCAATTATGCCCTATCCATTTCATTGCCGTCGACTTCAGTCGACGGATAACAATGCAGGATAAATTGAATTTCGAGCCTTTTCTTAACATAAATCAAGTTGCCAAAATAGTCGATGCTGTACCTTTACATAAAAATTCAACAGCATGTCAAGCTTATCACAATTCAGAAGTTTTACCCAACGTTTGCCACAAACGGATTTGATGCCTACAATTTTTATTGGTCACGGCTCGCCGATGAATGGCATTGAGAACAATGAGTTTAGCCAAAGCTGGGCGGAGTTAGCTAAAAATATCCCGGTGCCAAAAGCGGTTTTGGTTGTTTCGGCACATTGGTACACACATGGAACTTTTGTTACGGCGATGGATTTCCCATCAACCATTCATGATTTTGGTGGTTTTCCACAAGCGCTTTTTGATGCTCAATATCCGGCTCCCGGAGATTCAAAACTGGCGGCCGAAATCCCAGGTTTAGTTCATTCAACAACTGTGGGTTTAGACCACGATTGGGGCTTAGACCACGGCACCTGGACGGTTGTTAAACACATGTACCCCGATGCCAATATCCCTGTTCTCCAACTAAGTATCGATTATACAAAATCGCCTGAACAGCATTATGAAATTGCCAAAGAGATTTATGCGCTTCGCAAAAAAGGCGTTTTGGTTATTGGAAGTGGAAACATGGTACACAATCTTCGAATGATTAGCTGGGAAATGATTAATGGCGGCGGTTACGATTGGGCTAATGAAATGAATGATAAATTCAAAAACCTGATTGCCAACGGCGACCACAAGCCGCTGATTAATTACAGAAACCTAGGTTCTGAAGCGATGTTGGCCATCCCAACTCCAGAGCATTATTTGCCTTTAATTTACAATTTGGGATTGATTAAGAGCAACGAAGAAGTTTCCTTCTTTAATGATAAGGCAGTTGGCGGCTCATTAACCATGACTTCTGTTTTGGTTGGATAGGTTTTAACCGCAAAGAACGTTGAGTAGAGCGCAAAGGACGCAAAGTTAGATGTCAAATATGTGTTTACACTTAACTAAGCCAACGCACTATTTCTCCGTTCTACTTTAAACCAGCCTAACAAATTTTTGGGGATACGCCGTCAAAGCCAAACCACTGACTTTAATACAAAAATTTTCAGCTGGCAATTATTAATCAGTTCGTATTGTTTTTTATTGTATTAATGAGCTCGCAAAATGCTAGGTTTTGTTTCTTTTGTTGTCAAAAGAAAAAAGCCTGTCTGGCCAAGACAAGTGAACACCCCGCCCTGTGGGCACCCCTCTAAGAGAGGGGAATGCATATCGCATAAACAAAGTCCATAAAAGTTACAACGTCCGTTAAAAATTCTATAACATTTTATGATTATTCTGTAACGGTTCTCATCCCCCAGATGGGTAAATTTGTTTAAAATTTAAGTTATGACACACACCTATCAACTTACCGGAATGACTTGCGGTGGTTGCGAAAATAAAGTAAAAAATAATCTGCTTGTTTTGCCTAATGTAACTGCTGTTGAAGTTTCGAAGGATACAAGTTCTGCAATCATTAGTATGGATAAACATATTGGTTTAGATACTTTGCAGCAGGCTTTGGGCGGTGCAGAAAGTAAATATCAGATAACGGCTAACAACCATAATGAACTGGCTGAAGAAACGAAATCTTGGGTCGCAACTTATAAACCCATCCTATTGATTTTTGGTTATGTTACAGCGATTTCTTTGTTGGTTTCGTGGCAAGATAGCACCATAAACCTCATGACTTTCATGCGTATTTTTATGGCTGGTTTTTTCTTAACCTTCTCTTTTTTCAAAATGTTAAATCTGAAAGCTTTTGCGGAAAGCTACGCGATGTACGATATCGTTGCAAAAAGATTCAGTGCATGGGGCTACATTTATGCTTTCATTGAGCTTGGCCTCGGATTAAGTTTTGCCTTGAATTTATCGCCGATTTTTGTAAACTGGGTTACCTTAATTGTAATGACGGTGAGTATTCTAGGCGTTTTAGAAAGCGTTTTGAACAAGAAAAAAATTCAATGTGCCTGCCTTGGTGCTATTTTCAACCTGCCAATGAGTACCGTTACCATTGTTGAAGATGCGATTATGATTGCAATGAGTGCTGCTATGTTAATTTTAATGTAGCAAAAAACAAACCTTAGCTATTATTTACCATTCAGACAAGGTTAATAAAATCTTAATTCAGGTTTTTATTAGGCTGTTGAACCGAGTTAGCACCGAATTAAACCTGGGTTATAACCGATTTATATCTGATTCAGAATATAGTGTTCTCCAGGAAACCCATGAAAATAAAACAAGCTTAGCCTTTAGAAATCGTATTTGTTATATGTGCTAAATGATGCTTTCCATGCCATGCGTAGGTACCCAGCATATTTGCCAAAGTAAATTGTTTTCCATGTTCGGGATGGATATATTTTCGTTGATAATCTTCAAATTTTAAGGTTTTAAGAAACACAGCCCAACGTTGATGCAAACTTGTTAATAGCGCTACCGACATTTGAATAGCTCCATTTTTTGCTTCTTCAGTTTCTGCCCAACGTTCTTCAAAATAAGGTCTGATGATTGGAGTATCTTCAGTAACGGCCTGCTTAAAACGGATGTAAGCATTCATGTGGCTATCTGGAATATGATGGATGACTTGCCTTAATGTCCAACCATCTGGTCGATAAGTTTGATTTAGTTCTTCATCACTTAAATTTTCAGTAGCTTTTTTGATTTGATTTGGTAAAGCTTCAATCTCTGAAACCCAGATAGCGGTTTGCTTTTCATCAAAAATCTCAGGCATCACAAATTGCCCGATTGGGTATTTAAGTTTATCTAAATCCATGTAAGCAAATTAGGCATTTTATCATAATTGTCATACTGAGCTTGTCGAAGTACTTAATAAGCGGTCTTCGATAAACTCAGATTGACATATGGAGCTAATATAATTTTTCTAAAAATCCTTAAATCCTGTTCTACATCAGCTTTTTCAACCATTTTAACAGTGCCATATTATAAGGAGGATAAATCATCTTCGTCATGCCAAACTTAGACTGAAAAACCACCGCCCTTTCGTGAGAAAAGTTTTTAAAGCCAAAAATACCGTGGCAACTTCCCATTCCACTGCTGTTTACACCTCCGAAAGGAAGATTTGGATTACTAATATGCACCAAAACATCATTCACACAAGTACCGCCAGAACTGGTTTCGTTGATAATTTTTTCTTGATTTTTTGAATCATCAGAGAAAATATAAAGTGCTAAAGGTTTATCTTTTGTATTCACAAAATCGATGGCTTGCTGCAAGTTCTGGCATTTGATTATTGGTAAAATCGGGCCAAATATTTCCTCTTGCATCATGTTACTTTCTGCACCTATTGATGTAAAAACAGTTGGATTAATCGTTAAAGATTCGGCGTTTGTTTCTCCTCCAAATTCTAGTTGCGCACCATCTTTAATGGTTTTTCTAATCAGTTCACTCAATCTTGCAAACTGCTTTTCATTGATAATTTTCCCATAAACAGATTCATTTATCTCACCTCCGCTAAAAAACATTTTTTGCACCGCAGCTTTATAATGTTTTACAAATACTGTTTCTAATTTTTCATCAATTAAAACATAATCGGGAGCGATACAGGTTTGCCCTGCATTAACCAATTTTCCCCAGGCAATCTTCTCAGCTGCCTTTTTTAAATCACAAGAATCATCAATGATTGCCGGAGATTTCCCGCCCAATTCCAATGTTACAGAAGTAAGGTTTTTCGCCGCAGCTTCCATTACGATTTTACCAATTGCTGTACTTCCGGTAAAGAAAATATGGTCGAATGGAAGTTTCAACAATGCAGTTGAGATTTCGGCATCGCCCTCAAAACAAGCAATTTCCTTTTCATCAAAAGTATTTGATATAATTTTATGGATAACATTAGCGGTTGAGCTACTTAACTCTGATGGTTTTAAAATGGCGCAATTTCCCGCAGCAATTGCCGAAATCAGCGGACTCATTATTAATTGCAAAGGGTAATTCCACGGAGCGATAATTAAACAGACTCCCTTAGGCTCATAATATATTTTATTGCTGGCAAAAAGATTGCTCATCGTTTTACCAACTGATTTTGGTTTCATCCAAGAGGCGAGTTTTTTGATGGCGTGCTCTATCTCAGCATAAGTAAAAAACAATTCGGTTACGGCAGTTTCAAATCTACTTTTGCGTAAATCTTTATCCAAGGCAACATAAATTTCCTCTTCAGCATTTTCCAAAGCTTGTTTAAGTTCTTTAAGTTTGGCTATCCGTGTTTTTGCATCCGTTTTACGTAACTCAAATTTGTATTTTTGTTGGAGATCGAAAACTGATTTTATTTCTTGTTCCATTGAATTATCTGTCATTTTGAGCTTATAGAAAGATAATGTGAGGTCCTCGATAAACTCAGACTGACATCACTATTTCCCATTTAAATTTAGTTAAAATCAATTCATTTCATCAAAAACTCATCCATTTAAAGCATATTGCAAATAACTTTAAATATCAGCAATGAAAAAATTATTTTTCGTTTTCCTATACTTAATTCCTTTGCTTACTTATGCCCAAACCATAAAAACAGATGTATTGGTTTTAGGCAATTCAACTGCAGCATTTGCAGCGGGTATTCAAGCTTCAGAATCGGGCGTTAATGCTATAATTTTAACACAAAGTGATGGATTTAAATTAAACAACTTCAAAAACTTGCCTCAAACCGGAGTAACCAAAGCATTCGAAAAAAGAGCGAGAAAATCTTTAAAAATTGCAGACAGTACTGCGCTGCCCGAGATAACCCCTCAAATTTTAAATGCTGTAATTAAAAACTGGTCGGATAGCTCTAAACTTTTGGATGTGATTAACAATACGCCCTATTACGAATTAAAACGTTCGGGAAGTGGTTGGGAAGCAAAACTTACAAAAGAAAAAAGCATTAAAGCAAAGGTTTTAATCGTAACTGATAATATCGAAAAAATACTTCCGGCTTTAAAAATTCAGAGTTTAAACCCTGTAGAAACCAATAACTTAAATTATTCCGAAAACCTATATCGTACTACAATTGGTGGCATAAATGGAACGTCAGATTTTCTATCGTTGTACAATTTAATAATCCCAAACCAGGAAAATATACTCTACATAAAACCTGATAACCTGGAAATTGGGCAAGCCGCTGGAGCAACCGCTGCCTATGCTGCATTTTTTCAAACTAAAACGAGTTTATCAAACTTAAAAAGAATACAAGGCGAATTACTGAGTTATAAACTTTCGTTAATGCCTTTTGAAGATGTAACAATTGCAGATTCGAACTGGTTAGCTATACAAAAAGTTAGTATTACCGGCATTTTGAAAGCTGATATCAACAACGGAAAAGTTTATTTCAATGCGGAAAAACAGGTTACTTATGATGAAATAAAACAGCCGATTAAAGATTATTATTACAAAGCGCAAATCTGGTTCGACGACCATCAAAATATTTCAATTAATCTTGAAAATACCATTTCGATGGTTAGTTATGTAGGAAATAAAGCTGTTGATGCCACAAAAACTGAAATTGAGAAAAAGTGGAACAAAAGCTATAAATTTTCTTCAAAATATGATTTGAAAAAGGTATTAACACGAAGAGAGTTTTCTGTAATCATCAATGAGTATTTAAAGCCTTTCGATGTGGTTAATGTGGATAGAACAGGAAGAGTGATAAGATAATTTTTAAAAACAAACTACGAAAAAACCTCTCCCTATTTGCATTGGTGAATTTACTTCTGTCCTTTGTTCCCTCTCCTCAAGAAGAGCGATGGAATAGCTTTTGCTAACACCAAAGCCTTTAATAGCGAGAGTCACTTGTAACATTTCCATTTCCTTATCGATTTCGCTTCTGCTTTATCTAAATTGCAGCCTCCAAACTAAATTCATGAAGAAATATTTACTTTTTCTACTGTTATGTACAGGAGAATATACTTTTGCGCAACAAATAGCCCCGTTAACAGTTGAAAAAATAATGCGAGACCCAAAATGGATGGGAACTTCGCCAACAAACTTCCGTTGGACGGCAGATAGTAAAACTTTATACTTCAACTGGAATCCTGAAAATAAGGCGAAAGAAGAGTTGTTTAAAATTTCAAACTCATCAACAAAACCTGTAAAAGCTGCTGAGAAAGAAGATGAGAAATTGTTAGGCTTAAATTACATTTACAACAGGGATAAATCATTAGGTTTAGTAGAAAAAAGTGGCGATATCTACCTTCAGAATTTTAAAGAGAAGAAAGAAACCCGTTTAACTAATACGATGGATCGGGAAAGCAACCCTGTCTTTTTAACCAATGGGGATATCGCTTATCAATTGGGCGATAATATTTTCCAGCTGGATTTAAAAACTGCTGAGACCAAACAAGTAACCAATTTTGTTAAGGGAAAAGCAGCTGGAAGAACACCTGCAAAATCGGCAAATGAACAGGACAGTTGGTTAAAAGCGCAACAAACGGAACTGTTCGATATCATTAAAAAAAGAAATGCAGAAAATCGTGGTGGTGGTGCTCGCGGCGGAAGAGGTCGTTTTGGTTCATCATCTGCTGATACAAAATCATTAAAATCCCTCTATACAGAAGACAAATTTCTTAATGGGGTTGTAGTTAGTCCGGACGGGCGTTTTGTAACTTACAAATTAACCACTCCGGCTCAAAACAATCACAACACTATCGTACCAAATTATGTTACCGCCTCTGGATATACTGAAGATATTCCCGGAAGAACGAAAGTTGGCGAAAATGAAAATATCTCCCAAGGATTTATCTTTGATACACAAAGAGATACCGTTTATGCAATTCAAACTTCAACTATTTCTGGCATTAAAGACATTCCGGATTTCCATAAAGATTATCCGAAGCAATTGGATTCACTAAAAAAGAAAAATGCAGACAGACCTGTTAATTTTTTCGGTCCGCTTTGGAATGGAAACGGTAGCACCGGAATTATGGTGGCTACTTCTACCGACAACAAAGACCGCTGGATTTTAAAATTAGATGCATTAACGGGGAAATTTGACTTAATCGACCGCCAACATGATGAAGCGTGGATTGGTGGCCCCGGCATTAGCGGCTTTTTCCAAGGCAGCACTGGCTGGATTGATAATAACCGCTTTTATTATCAAAGTGAAGCAACAGGATATTCTCATTTATACGTGGCAAACGTTTCTACCGGAGATAAAAAACAACTAACTTCAGGCAAATGGGAGGTACAATCTGTGCAATTATCAAAAGACAATAGCACTTTTTATTTTAAAGCCAATAAAGAACATCCGGGGATTACCAATTTCTTTAAAATTAGTGTAAATGGCGGCGAACCTGTTCAAATTACCACAATGAAAGGTTTGAATGACATCACGCTCTCTCCAGATGAGAAATATATTGCCATCAATTATTCGTACCTAAATAAACCGGGCGAACTATATATCCAGCCTAACAAAGTTGGAGCGAAGGCTGCGAAAATAACGGAGTCTACTTCTGTTGAATTTAATTCGTATAAATGGCGTGAGCCTGATATGGTTTCATTTAAAAACCGTTATGGTGCTGATGTTTATGCGAGAGTTTACAAATCTGAAAATCCTCATCCAAATCGTCCGGCTGTAGTTTTTGTTCATGGTGCTGGTTATTTGCAAAATGTTCACTTTGGCTGGAGCACTTACTTCCGTGAGTTTATGTTTAATAATTTACTGGCTGATAACGGTTATACAGTAATTGACATTGACTATACGGCAAGTTCTGGTTATGGTCGCGACCATAGAACCGGAATTTACCGCCACATGGGCGGAAAAGATTTAACGGACCAGGTGGATGGTGTTAAGTTTTTAGTTGAGAAATATGGTGTAAACCCAAAACATGTTGGCTTATATGGCGGTTCATATGGCGGTTTCATTACGCTGATGGCGATGTTTAATGAATCGGATGTTTTTGCTAGCGGCGCTGCTTTGCGGTCAGTTACTGATTGGGCACATTACAACCACGGATATACTTCAAATATCTTAAACGAGCCTTTTAACGACCCAATTGCCTACAAAAAAAGCTCTCCTATTTACTTTGCTGATAAACTGAAAGGAAACTTATTAATGGCTCATGGTATGGTCGATGTAAATGTTCATTTTCAGGATATTGTTCGCATTACGCAACGGTTCATTGAGCTTGGAAAAAACAATTGGGAGCTTGCGGTTTATCCGGTAGAAGACCATGGTTTTGTAGAGCCAAGCAGCTGGACGGATGAATATAAGCGGATATTTAAATTGTATGAGAATACATTAAAGAAATAATTTTTCCGTCGGCTGAAGCACGACGGCAATGAAATAAAACCTAAAGGTAAATCATGTAAAGATACCTATGGAACAATGCTGTCCAATTCTTTGCCGTTGGTTTCAACCAACGGAATAAAAGTTTAAATTATTGGCTTTAGCCAAAAGGGCAACTCGAGTTTAAAACCAGCCAAAGAATTACAGACATCTATTAAATAAACCCGATAGAAGTGAAAATACTTTTTGTTTTACAAATAAAATGGATTTGCCACATCGTTCCTCCTCGCAATGACGATGATGGAGCGTAGAAAGACGCCAAAAAGATTGCAACGAATGGCGGGGCTGAAGACTGCCAAAAGCATCATCCATTCATTTAAAAAAAATTAAATAGTGAAAAAATATACATCCAAAAATAATTATAGTTTTTAACTATATCGTTATCAATAAATACGATTAACTATTAACAAATCTGGGTTGATTGAGAGTTCTTTTCGCCGTACCTTTGCGGTATAAAATTAAAGACAAAAAATTATGGCAATAGTAGGTAAAAAATTCCCGAGTGTTAGTATTGATGCAATGTCAGACATGGGTGATGACTTGAAAATCAACGTATTTGAAGAAGCTGTTAATAAAAACAAAAAAGTTATTTTATTCTGGTATCCAAAAGATTTTACTTTCGTTTGTCCTACAGAATTACATGCTTTCCAAGCTGCTTTACCTGAGTTTGAACAAAGAAATACAATTGTAATTGGTGCATCTTGCGACACTAACGAAGTTCACTTCGCTTGGTTAAATACGCCAAAAGATAACGGTGGTATTGAAGGTGTTACTTACCCAATTTTAGCTGATACACACAGGCAATTATCTGGAATTTTAGATATTTTAGATCAAGAAGTTAACTACGATGAAGAAGGAAACGAATCTTTTTCTGGTTCAAATGTTTCTTTCAGAGCAACTTATTTAATTGATGAAACTGGTAAAGTTTTCCACGAAAGTGTAAACGATATGCCGGTTGGTAGAAACGTTAAAGAATATTTACGTTTAATTGATGCTTATGCTCACGTTCAAAAACATGGCGAGGTTTGTCCTGCAAACTGGGAAGAAGGAAAAGAAGCAATGAACGCAAACAGAACTGGAGTTGCTGAATATTTAGCTGCTAACTAATTAAATAAAACATCATGTTTTTAGAATTAACAGAAGATAATCTTCAACAGTATTTAGCTGATAACTCGAAAGTTATGGTTCAGTATGCTGCATCCTGGTGCGGTAACTGCAGAATCATGAAACCGAAGTTTAAAAAACTAGCTGCTGAAAATGAGGATGTAGCTTTCCTAATTGTTGATGCCGAGAAACTTCCAAACTCACGCAAATTTGCAAACGTTGATAATTTACCAACTTTCGCAGCTTTTGAAGGTGGTAATTTGGTAGACCAGGTTCAAACCAACAAAGCGGAAGGTTTAATTGAACTTTTTAACAAAATAAAGTAATGAAGATTCCGGTTATAAGACAATTATTTCAAAATACCACTCCTGCTCAACTGGAGACAACTTTAGAAAAAGATGCGCTTAACGCTTTTGGTCAAAAAGTAATGGGTTCGATTGATAGATAATTTTCTTTAATCAGGCTCTTTAAAATATAACCCCTTTGCAGAAATGCAAAGGGGTTTTTGTTTTTTAGGAATTGTCTCATGCCTTGCAATTACAACCGTTCAAGTTGCTGTCATTCTGAACGCAGTGAAGAATCTGAAAGCGATGCGGACTAACCAACACTAACCCACTGAAGGGAAGTTATGGATACACAAAAACACTGCTCATCATTTCCAGATTCTTCGTTCCTCAGAATGACAGATGCAAAAAAGGTCTCAGAAGACTGCTGGGCTTGGCAAAGCAAATAGCCACCATGTCATTGCGAGGCACTCGAAATGACGACCGTTCGTGCTAAGACCCAAAAAAAGGCCTGTGGAGACACAGACCTTAGTAATCAAAAAACTTATATTCCTTAAATATCTTTTATGGTAAATTGGACTATCTATACCTACGCCAAGTTTCTACCAGCATTCACAATACCAAATACCGTTCTAACCGCCAATTTTTCTAAAGCGGTTTGGTCTTTTTCATTTTGATCATGCTGCAATTTTTCTAGAGCGAAATGCTGAATTAAAACCAATGGTAAAATAATTTTTTCGCGGGTAGCGATGGATTTTTTATCTACAGGATAATTCGCCATCAAAGTTTCTTGTCCTGACAGTTTTAAAAGCATCTGCTTCGTTAATTCGAACTCATCGTGAAGTTGAGTCCAGAATGCACCAAACTCTTTATCGTTAGCCAAATGAGCCGTAATCACAAAATCTGATTTGCTCATACTCATCATGCAGTTATCAACTATCGTTTTTAGATAATCAGAATCTTCGTAAACCTTAACCACTTTAGCCCAGTTACCTGCTTTCTCTTGATTTTTCATAGCGGTTCCCATTCCATAAAAACCAGGAACATTTTGTTTCAACATACTCCAGGCAGTTACGAAACTGATAGCCCTCAAATCCTCTAGTTTCATTTTGCCACCACCATTTCGCTTCACCGGGCGACTGCTGATATTCGCCTGAGATAATAGTTTTAGTGGAGAAAGTTTTTCCAGATAACTTACAAAAAGTGGATGCTCGCGTAAATCAACGAAAGCTTTATAACCATCCTCGGCCATCGCATCGAGTAATGCTTTATTTTCCGGATCTAACAAAACATTGTGTTTTTCCTTTAATCCTGATGAAATACCGGCATTAATCAATTGTTCAATGTTAAATTCGGCACTTTCTACCGAGCCATACTGTGAGCTAATCGTTTGGCCTTGTACAGTTAACTGAATGTTTTTGTTAGCAATTTCTTTACCCATTGATGCATAAAAACGATGTGTTTTACCGCCACCACGAGACGGTGGTCCACCACGGCCATCGAAAAATGCCAATTGAATATTATGCTTTTTAGAAACCTCCGAAAGGGTGGTTTTACCGTTGAAGATAGACCAGTTCGCCATTAAATATCCACCGTCTTTGGTACTGTCTGAATAACCAAGCATAATATCCTGTTTATTGCCACGACTGGCCAAATGCGCTTTGTAAAACGGATTGCTGTATAGCGTATCCATAATTGCCCCAGCACCTTTTAAATCATTAACAGTTTCAAAAAGCGGAACAAAATCAATGGTTAAAGTTTCCTTGCTCCAACCATTCCACAAGAAAAGTTCTATAAGCTGCAAAATATCGCTCGCTTGCTGGCAATTACTAATAATAAAGCGATGGCAAGCTTTTTCACCATTGCGTTTCTGAATGCCTTTAATTTCTTTAATCGTCTGGATCGTATCATCAATCAAAGCATCAGCTTCTGTTACATAAATAGGCTTTGCTTCTTTAAAGGAAATCAATTTCAGCTTTTCAGCTTCAGATAGTTTATCATAATCTTCTGGATATAAAGAAGAAATTGGCTTGTTCTGGCGACAATAAGCATGTACGCTTCGGAGCACACGGCTATCCTGGCGAATGTCTAAAGAAGCAAAATAATTGCCATATAAGTCAACTTTACGAATTAAATCGTTTACTAAATCCACAAATAAGCCATCGTGTTCCTTCAATAATGTTTCTTTAATCTGATTAAGATTTTCTCTCAGTTCATCAGAAATATCATGAAGTTCACAAGATTGATCGAAAGCATTTTTATAAAGTACATCATGCAGGTGGGTGATATTTTCTTCCACACCTCTAAAAGTAATGCGGCGTTTAATTACCCTAAAATCGCGATAGTAACAACGGAATAAGATTTGGCGCAACATTTTCGAAACTTCTAAAGTAGTTTCTGCATGGATATTTGGATTCCCATCCCGATCACCACCTGGCCAGAAGCCGAGCTCTAGAATCTTCTTCGTTTCAAGATTATATTCATCAAGGTTTTGGTCTATTTCTTCTTGAATATTTGCCGCAGCGAAATAGAAGGTGTTCTCTAAAAACCAGGCAAGGTTCAAAGCTTCATCAACAGGTGTTGGAGATTTTTTATTAAAGAAAGGTGTTTTACCCAACTGCTGCAACAATGAGTTCATTGATGTGATATCATTGTCTCTGATCGCTTTGGTTAAATCAGTAATGATTGCTAAAACATTGCCAGGATAAAACTGTGTAGGGTGTGCTGTTAAAACCAAGCGAAGAGAAAGCTCATCAATTAGCTTTTCTATTTTGGCGAGCATTGGTTTATTGTCAGCATTTTTTTTCAGGATGAAAGCAAGCGTACTTTGCTCATCTGTAGTATTTAACTTGGTAAAAGACGCATCTTCAACCGCATCAAAAAGCACAACTTGGCGCTCTATATATTGAATGAAACGGAATAGTAAATCGGTAATATCTTTCCTGTCTGTATAGCTTGTAAACTTGGCAAAAAACTCTTCAATAATTTGAGCAGGCTTTTGTCCGTTTGCAATTCCATCCTCACAACTTTTAAAGAATAGCGGCAACAATGTTCCGGTATCTTTAATTTTATAAAAAGGAAGGGTTAAGAAAAGACTGTTGAAGAGCTCGAATTTTGAGATAACCTCATTGTTAAAAATAGATTCTCGTTGAGTTGTTAAACGAAGTTTAGGCATAGCTTAAGCAATAGTTTTGTATATGGTAATACTACAAAAAATGCTTAAGGTATTAAAATTCTAAGGCTTACAATTTGGAAAATTATAGAATAATTTTTAATTTTAGAATCTTATTTGGCTACTAGCTAGCTAAGTAAGAACATTTGCAATGTTTAAGGGCATTGCATTGATTGTTAATTTTTTGGGTTAAAACAGCCGATGTAATAAAATACACCGGCTGTTTTTGTTTTATGATACCTTTTAGGCTAATTCATTGCCAATTTTAATGCGCATCGGTTACAATGTTTGCATTTTTCTTAAACTTTTGAAGGTATAGTAATGGGATAGAAAACAACATGATTAATCCCGCAACCCAATAAGCATCGCTATAGGTTAACAGCATCGTTTGTTTGATTACGCTTCCCTCAATTGCTTTCATGGCCATTAGTTTGGCATCGATAAAAGAAGCACCTTTAGCCATAAAACCACTGGTTAGTGCATTTAATTTTTGAATAAATGCTGGGTTATATTCGTTAATATTGGTAAGCAAACTGCTTCTGTGGAAACCTGAACGTATGTGAATTAATGTTGTTAATGCAGCGATTCCGAAAGATCCTCCTAATTGCCTGCTCATGTTATTTAAACCTGAACCCTGACCAATTTCTGCTCCTGATAAATCCTGCATCGCCAGGGTTGTGAGCGGAACGAAAAGTAAAGCCATTCCAAACCCTCTAATAACCAAAGGCCAGAAGAAATCACCTGTTCCAGATGCCAATGTTGAGTTACTCAGCATCCAACAGAAAACGAAGAATAAAAACATTCCTCCTGTAGCCATAAATTGCGCAGGCACTCCTTTTTTAAGCATGATACCGATAAAAGGCATCATGGCAATGGTACAAATTCCGCCAGCAATAAACAATTTTCCGGTTTGTAAAGGCGTAAACCCTAAAAGATTTTGTGCAAATACCGGGAAAACGAAAACCGAACCGTACAACCCAAATCCTAAAATAAAGGAAGTAAACATTCCGATGGAGAAACTTCTCTTCTTCATAATGCGGAGGTTTACGATTGGGTGATCAGTAGCTGTTTCCCGCCAGATAAACAACAATAATCCAAAAACAGATACTACAGCTAATGCGGTAATATATGGAGTAGAAAACCAGTCTTCACTTTCTCCTTTTTCCAATACGGTTTGCAAACTACCTACAGCGATTGCCAGAAGCGCAATTCCCCACCAATCTACAGGTTTTCCTTGCCCATCCTTAGGCGTTTCTCGAATAAAGGTGTACGTACAATAGGCGGCGAGGATTCCGACGGGAATATTCACATAGAAAATCCATGGCCAATCTGCAACCTCTAAAATATAGCCACCAATAGTTGGACCAACGGTTGGACCAACAACGGCACCCAAACCAAATAAAGCGGTTGCAATACCCACATCTTCACGCGGCCAGGTTTCAATTAAGATTGCCTGAGCGGTTGAAATCAAGCCTCCACCAGCTACACCCTGTAAAATCCTGAATAAAATCAGTTCGTTTAATGAAGTGGCATTACCACATAAAAATGAAACGAGTGTAAAAACGATGATGGAGGTTAAGAAATAATTTTTACGCCCGAAACGACTTCCCAACCATCCTGACATTGGCAGGATGATTACGTTCGCAACGGCGTATCCAGTAGATAACCAGGCGATATCCTCCAGGGTAGCGCCCAGGTTTCCCTGTATTTGAGGGATTGCCACGTTTACGATGGTTGTATCAATCAGCTCCAATAACGAAGCTGTGATTACCGTAAAAGTAATAATCCACTTTTTTAAACCTACTTCGGCCATTTTTATTTTAGTTAGTAGAAACCGAAGCTTTAACGCTCATTCCTGGACGTAGTTTAGCTAACATTTCTTTTGATGGATGAATTTTAATTTTTACCGGGATACGTTGAACAACTTTCACGAAGTTACCTGTAGCATTATCTGGAGGCAATAAAGATCCTTTTGCACCCGTAATTGGAGCAAAGTTGTAAACCTCTCCCTGAATTTTTTCTTCCGGATAAGCATCAACCTCAATCTCTACTTTCGAACCTGGTTTGATTTTCTCTAGTTGAGTTTCTTTAAAGTTTGCGGTTACATAAATGCTTCCATCATTAACTACAGAGAATAAAGATTGCCCCGCTTGAACCAACTGCCCTTTCTGAACATTCTTTTTAGAAACAATACCTGTAGCTGGCGCTTTAATATCAGTATATGATAATTGAAGTTTAGCAAAATCGATATCGCTTTGGCGTTGGCTAATTACATTACTGCTCACAGCCAATTGTGATTGTGTAGTACCGACTTGTTTAACCGCAGCATTGTATTGGTCTTGTGCTGCCTGAAATGCTGCCTGTGCAGACTGCCTTGCTGCTTCTGCAGATTCTTTATTTGCTTTTGACTGGTCGAAAGCCTGTTGTGTAATCGAACCATCTTTTACCAGATTAGCATAACGAGCATAATCCTTCTGCGCTAAATTCACTTTAACATTTGCAGCCTGTACATTAGCTCTTGCAGATTCTACATTTGCTTTTGCAGTACTGGTATTTGCTTGTGTTGCTACAATTTGCGATTGTGCCACACCTACACCTGCATTAGCACCTTTTTGGCCAGCCTGAGTTTGCTCTAATTTAATTTTGTACCGAAAACGATACCAATTATTAGTAAAACACCTAAAATGATGGGTACTACTTTGCTCTTCTTTTTATTTTCAGTTGTCATTGCTGTATTTATTGCGTTATTTTTCCTGTTGATTTTAATAATGTATAGTAAGCCAAACCCGCGTCAGCTTTAGCTATTTCTAAGTTTATTTTTGCTTGGTATAGTAAGGTTTCTGCGTCAATTCTATCGGTAACAGAAGCTACATTGTTTTTATACTTCGATGCCAGTAACTTATCATTTTCAGTTGCTTGTGCAATCGAGGTTTCCAAAACCTGAATTTTGTTCACGGCAACCTGATAATTTTGATAATTTTTGTTGATATCTGTTTTTACGTTATCAGATAAAATATCTTTTTGAATGGAGATTTCACTTTGCTGAATTTTAGCTTCATGAACTTTATTTCTATTGCTCCAAAGGCTGCCAATATTCCAGCTTACCGTGGCGCCCAATGTGATTGGCATTAAATATTGATTTGCCGGAGGAATAAAATTACCACTTGGGTTAATGTAGTATAAGTTTGCACCTACCCCAACTGTTGGTAAAGTATTGGCTTTTATTGTTTTGATATTATAATCAGCAACTTTGTTTTGCACATCAAGTTGTTTTAGCTCCTGGCGATTTGCCATTGCTAAACCGATATAATCATTTAAGGAGCTTGCGCTTTTTTGACCAATGCTTGGATCAACAATTTTAACTTCAGTATCTTCCGGTAATCCCAAAAGGATATCAAGGTTGTAGTTAATCACCTTACGATTGCTTTCAATATCCAGTTGTGTAAGCGTAACATTTGCTTGTTGCAATTGGAAACGTAAAACATCGTTTTTAGTAACAATACCTTGTTCGAAGAAACGTTGCGCCTGCTTAATTTGCGCCGCAATTGATTCTAAATTCTGGCCTACTACTTTTTTACTTTGTTCAATTTTGTATAAAGCGTAATAAGTATTGATCACAGCATAAGTAATTTCCTCTTTACTTTTATCTGCGTCCAAACGAGCAACGTCGGCTAATAATTTGGTTGATTCTTTTGCGTATTTCAATTTTCCGCCACCATAAACCAATTCCTGAACGGCTGCTGTACCTACAAAAGCATCTGCTCTTTTAGGCAATTGCAAAGAAGAGCCTCCGCCAGGCAAAGTAAATGTAGTAGTTGGTATTTCGGCATGGTTGTACATAAAGCTTGCATTTGCCGTTGGGAGAACATTGTCCTTTACCACTTCAAGCTGGGCAACCGCCTGATCTATCTTATTTTGAGAAAGTTTTAAGTTTTTACTATTGGCTATGCCAAGTTCAATAGCCTGATTCATACTTAATTCCTTTGTACTTTGTGCAAATAAAGCCGCCGGAACTAATGATGCCACAAGCATTAATCTAATTGATTTGGGTATCATTTTTTTGTTGTTAAATAAACTGTTACAAGGTTTTGTAAATGAGCGATGGCTCGCTCTTTAATAAGTTTGTTATCCTTCGGGTTGCTTAAATCAATAACCTCTCCCTGAGAAATTTTGTGTGGTGCAATCACAACGTTGGTTAGTGTACCCATAATGGTTGAAATCACCATTCTTACATCTACATTGTTAAAACTGCCGTCTTCAATCCCATCAATGATAATTCTATCCAAAATCGCCATATTCTGGTTCATTGCATTTTTAATCTTATCGTACATTTCAGGCCGTTGCGTTAGCGAAAGCTCCCGATGCATCATTTTGTGAAATGCAATATTCGAGAATATTCTATTGGCATAACCTTCAATTACTTTGTGCAACTTTTCCATCGAAGAGATTTTATCCTCATTGATGATTTTTAACTGAGAAGCGAATCCGGCAATGCGGTTATTCATAATCTCAATAAAAACACCTTCTTTCGAA
The DNA here is from genome assembly GCA_004210715.1 of Pedobacter sp. Lineage (GTDB taxonomy): Bacteria > Bacteroidota > Bacteroidia > Sphingobacteriales > Sphingobacteriaceae > Pedobacter. Next base: position 618 of record SEDB01000052.1, on the reverse strand, counting down.
CCGAAATAATAATTGATCATCGCCATGTTTGCTCCAGATTCCTTTGAAATCTGCCTGGTTGAAGTTCCCTCATATCCTGTTTCACAAAACAGTTTTTCAGCTGCATCCAGAATGGCTTGTTTTTTATCTACTTTTTCTGTCTTCATCTTTTGATGGCACAAAATTAATCAATCGTTTGATTAATTTCCAAATGTATTTTAGCTTCTTTTACATTATCTTGATAAAAGCTTAAATTTATTAATCCAATAACCTCAAAATCATGCTAAAAAGAATACTTAATCTTTCCTGCTATATTTTATTTACTTTCTCATTCGCAGGTTCCGCGAATGAAAAAAAAGAAAATGAGCAAAACTGGATTCGAATAAATTTATTGGGTTATCCAATAAACGGAACAAAGGTTGCAATCTGGGTGAGCAAATCAGGTCAGGTGCCGGTGCTGTTTGAAATTATAGAAGCGCAAACTAAAAAGGTTGTATATGCATCTCTTAATATTAAATCTTTCGGAACTTATGGCCCTTTCAAACAAACAGCAAGAATAAATTTTTCAGGCTTTAAAGGCTCGGGTAGATTTTACATTAAAGCAGATGGTGTTTTATCACCGGTAGTAATTATTAATGA